>CAMCXH010000061.1 GCA_945883285.1 Bordetella parapertussis
AGATCGCGCCAGCGCGCCGCGGTCGAGACCGCGAGCGCCTTGAGCTTGCCCGACTTCACGTTGGGCACGGTATTGGGCGTATCGAGCAGCACATCGATTTCCTTGCCGATCACACCGAGCTGCGCATTCACACCACTCTTGTAGGGGACGTGCGTCGTCTTGATGCCGGCACGCTGATTGATCAGCTCGAAGCCCAGATGGGCGAGATTGCCCGGTCCGCCCGAGCCATAAGTGATCTCGCCCGGCTTTCGCTTGGCCAGCGCGACCAGATCGGCCACGGTATTGACGCCCGCCAAGCGCTCATTGGCGGGGTTGATCGTCATGATGAAGGGCGCTGACACGACCATCGATACAGGCGTGAAATCGCGCTCGGGCAGATAGCCGAGTTTTTTGTAGACCTGCGGATTGACCGTGATGCTGCTCGAGTTGGTGACCAGCAGGGTGTAGCCATCGGACGCCGATCGGGCCACCTCGGCCGCACCGAGCGCCCCATTGGCACCCGGCCTGTTCTCGACCACCACCGGCTGGCCAAGCTTGATGCGAATCTGCTCGGCAAGCACCCGGGCAACGCCATCGGTGGCACTGCCGGGCGGAAATCCGGTCACCAGACGAATCGGTTTGCCGGGCCACGACTGACCCCTCGCGATCGGCGCGAGGGTCGTCATCAGCGCCGCGACCGACGCTCCCATCAGCGTGCGACGCGAAAATCCCTTGCCTGCTGCCATCTGGTGTCTCCGATCATTGTTAGGGTGGGTATGGCCGGGGCGCTTGCCCCGAGCCATCCGAAGGACGATATCAGCGCTTGGCTTTGCTACGGCCGATCGGACCGCCTCTATCGGCTGCCTTCGCCTCGTTTTTCGCAACATTGCGCACAGCAGCGCCCACCGCGCGCGAACCGGTCTGGCGGGGCGGCAGCCCGGTGTGCTGCGTGAGGACGCTGCCGCGCCGCGGTGGCGTCGGACTCAGCGGCGGCCCGTCGAGCGCACGGGCGGCAGCCTTCAAGCCGCGCGAATAGGGATCGCCCATCCCCTTGCCCGGCTGATAGAGCGGGATCAGGTGCTGCTTGCCGTTGCCGATCAGATCGGCACGACCCATGTCTTTGAGCGCCTGACGCAGCAGCGGCCAGTTGTCGGGGTCGTGCCAGCGCAAAAACGCCTTGTGCAGACGCCTGCGCCGATCGCCCCGAACCACATCAACTCTTTCGCCCTTGCGATCGTCGCGGCTGATGCCCTTGAGCGGGTTGCGCCCGGAGTGATACATCGCGGTGGCGGTGGCCATCGGACTCGGATAGAAGGTCTGGACCTGATCGGCACGAAAGCCGTTGCGCTTGAGCCAGATCGCCAGGTGCATCATGTCTTCGTCGCTGGTGCCCGGGTGCGCTGCGATGAAATACGGAATCAGGTATTGCTTCTTGCCGGCCTCGGCGCTGAACTTGTCGAACAGGGTCTTGAAGCGGTCGTAGGACCCGATGCCGGGCTTCATCATTTTCGACAGCGGACCGCCCTCGGTATGCTCGGGCGCAATCTTGAGATAGCCGCCGACATGATGGCTTGCCAGCTCACGGATGTATTCGGGCGACTCGACCGCCAGGTCGTAGCGCACGCCCGATCCGATCAGGATCTTCTTGATGCCCTTGAGCTTTCGCGCGCGACGATACAGATCGATCAGCGGCCCGTGATCGGTATTGAGGTTGGGGCAGATGCCGGGATATACGCAGCTCGGCTTGCGGCAGGCGGCCTCGATCTGCGGCGACTTGCAGCCGATTCGATACATGTTGGCGGTCGGGCCGCCAAGATCGGACACCACACCGGTAAAGCCCTGCACGGTATCGCGCATCGCCTCGATTTCGCGCACTACCGAGTCCTCGCTGCGGCTCTGGATGATGCGACCTTCGTGCTCGGTGATCGAACAGAAAGTGCAGCCGCCAAAGCAGCCACGCATGATGTTTACCGAAAAGCGGATCATCTCCCAGGCAGGAATCTTGGTCTCACCGTCATGACGGCCATTGGTGTCGGCATAGCGCGGATGCGGGCTGCGCGCATAGGGCAGATCGAAGACCGAGTCCATTTCGGGTGTGGCCAACGGTATCGGAGGCGGGTTGATCCAGACGTCGCGATCGCCGTGCGCCTGCACCAGCGCGCGGGCATTGCCCGGATTGGTCTCGAGGTGCAGCACGCGATTGGCGTGGGCATAGAGGACCGGGTCGCTCTTGACCTGCTCGTAGCTGGGCAGACGGATGACCGTACGGTCACGCGGCGGCATCATGATGCGACCGGTTTTGGGGGTGGGCATGAAACGCAAGGCCTGTTCGCCACCGGCGATCGGGCCTGACGGCGCAGCGGCGAGCGCAGCGGCGGCAGAGGCCGCGTCCGCGCCGGCCGACGCCTCGCGGGCGCAATCGGTCCCCTGGACCTGCGCCTGCTCCTCCATGCCCAGATAGGGGTTGATGTGATCGTCGATACGCCCCGGCCGATCAACCTCGGTTGAGTCGATCTGCATCCAGCCGCGGGCGCTGTCATCGTCGGTTCGACGCATGAAGGCGGTACCGCGCACATCGGTGATGTTGTGGACCGGCTCACGGGCCGCCAGCCGGTGCGCGATCTCGATGACTGCGCGCTCGGCATTGCCATAGAGCAGCAGATCGCACTTCGAGTCGACGACGATCGAGCGGCGGACCTTGTCCTGCCAGTAGTCGTAATGCGCGATGCGTCGCAGCGAACCCTCGATGCCGCCGATGATGATCGGCACATCCTTGTAAGCCTCTCGACAGCGCTGCGAATAGACCAGCGCTGCGCGATCGGGGCGCTTGCCGCCCTCATTGCCCGGGGTATAGGCGTCGTCGCTGCGAATCTTGCGATCGGCGGTATAGCGGTTGATCATCGAATCCATATTGCCGGCGGTCACACCGAAAAACAGATTCGGGCGCCCGAGCGCCTTGAAAGGCTCGGGGCTTTGCCAATCGGGCTGCGCAATGATGCCGACGCGAAAGCCCTGCGCTTCGAGTGCCCGGCCGATAATCGCCATGCCGAAGCTTGGATGATCGACATAGGCATCGCCGGTCACCACGATGATGTCGCAACTGTCCCAGCCGAGCTGAGCCATCTCTTCGCGGCTCATCGGCAAAAACGGGGCGACACCGAAGCGTTTCGCCCAGTAAGGACGATAGGCGGTCAGCGGTTTGGCGGCAGGCAGGACGGGGAGTGCACTCATCAGCCCGCTATTGTCCACCGAAACCGGGGGACACACCGACTTTTACTCGCCCCCTGCGCCCGAGCGTTTGACGATGCGCCCCATTCGCTCGGTCGCTCAGGCTCGCTCAGGCTCGCTCAGACTCGCAGCTCGAAGCCTTCATAACCGCTGGCGGCTACCTGATTGCACCGCTCGACATACGGCGGGAAACCCAGCAGCGGCATGAAGACGCGCGTCTTGCCGGGCACATTGGCACCGAGATACCAGGAATTGCAGCCGGGATAGAGCGTACCGCTGGCGACCGCATTCACATGGCCGACCCATTCTTCCTGCGCCTGGGGTGTGGCCTCGATGCTGCGACGCCGGTTCGCGCGCATCCAGTCGATGCACCCGCCGATCCAGTTCACATGCTGCTCGATCGACACGATCATGTTGGTGAGCACCGACGGGCTGCCCGGCCCCGAGATCGTGAACAGATTGGGAAAACCCGCCACATTCAAACCAAGATAGGTGCGAGGGCCGGCGCTCCAGGCGTCTGCAAGCCTCACCCCGTCACGGCCGCGAATGTCGATCTTGAGCAGCGAGCCGGTCATGGCATCGAAGCCGGTGGCATAGACGATCACGTCCAGGTCGAAGTCCTGTCCGGCGGCCCGCACGCCGGTCGGCGTAATCGCTTCGATGCCTTTGGGACGGATGTCGACCAGCTTGACATGCGGCAGGTTGAAGGTGTCGAAATAGCCGCTGTCGACACACATGCGCTTGCAGCCGAGCACCTGCGTCGGACACAGCAGATCGGCGGTAGCCTGATCCTTCACGATGCTGCGGATTCGCTCGTGCACATAGGACTTGGCGATCTCGTTGGCTCGCGAGTCGATCATCAGGTCATTGAAGGAGCGCTGAAAACCGAGGCCACCACGCTCCCACGCCTTGTCGAAGGCCTCTCGGTGCTCCTCGGGCGTGGCGCCCAAGGCCGGCCGGTCGGGCACCTGAAGACGTGCACCAAACGCCGCCATCATCTGGCTGTTGCGCTCGCGAAAGGCAGGGTAGTCGGCCTTGACCTCAGCCTCGTAGCCCGGATCGAGGGGCGCGTTATGGGCTGGCACGGAATAGTTGGCAGTGCGCTGAAAGACCAGCAGTTTGCTGGCCTGCCTGGCAATGATCGGAATCGACTGAATGGCCGATGAGCCTGTACCGATAACACCGACCCGTTTGCCGGTGAAATCGACCGGTTCGTGCGGCCAGGCACCGGTGTGATAAGACTGACCCTTGAAGGACCCCAAGCCCGGGAATGCCGGCATATTGGTGGACGACAGGCAGCCGGTGGCCATCACCAGGTATTGCCCGGTCACCACATCGCCCCGGTCGGTTCGCACCGTCCAGCTGGCACTCGACTCATCGAATTGCGCCGACTGCACACGCGTCTCGAAGCGGATGTCGGCTCGCAGGTCAAAACGGTCGGCGACATGGTTGGCATAGCGCAGGATCTCGGGCTGCGGCGCGAAGCGCTCGGTCCAGCGCCAGTCCTGCTGAAGATCGTTCGAGAACTGGTAGGAGTACTCCATGCTTTCGACATCGCAGCGAGCCCCCGGATAGCGGTTCCAGTACCAGGTGCCGCCCACGCCGTTGCCGGCCTCGAAGACCCGCGCGCGAAGGCCCATGCCGCGGGCCTTGTGCAGCATATACATGCCGGCAAAACCGGCGCCAACGACAATCAGATCGAATCCGACGTCAACTTCGGGGTCAGGCAGTGCACTCATCATTGCTCCGCGGTCACTTGAAAATCAGGGCGCCGTCGCCGAGATCGGCAACCGGCAGTTCATCTTTTTCGGTCATGTAATCCTGACCGTGTTTCCAGGGGTGGCGATCGCCCTGCCTGGGCATCAGGTGCAGGCCACGCATGATGTAGCCCGGATTGAAATTGCCCGGATCAACCCAGGGCGACAAGGGCATGCCCTGATCCTGCGGCCGCAGCGCCGGAGTCACGACCGTGGCGTGCCGAGCTTCCATCTCCTTGAGCAGGCGGCAGATGAAATCAGCAACGATGTCGACCCGCAGCGTCCAACTCGCCCTGAAATAGCCGAAGACCCAAAGCATATTCGGCACACCAGTGAACATCAGGCCGCGGTAGCTCACGGTACTGGCGAAATCGAGCGGCTTGCCGTCGATCGAAAACGCGATGTCGCCCAGCACATTGAGATCGAAACCGGTGGCGGTGATGATCACATCGGCATCGAGCTGCTCGCCTGATTTCAGCAGCAATCCTGTCTCGTTGTAGGTGTCGATCTCATCGGTGACCACCGAGGCTTTTCCGCTGCGGATGCCGCGAAAAAGATCGCCATCGGGGATGAAGGCGATGCGCTGCTTCCAGGGTGCATAACGCGGCGTGAAATGTCTGGCGACATCGTAGTCTTCGCCGAGATAGGCCTTCACGCCGCCCAACAGTTCGCGGGTGACCACCTCCGGCTCGGTCTCGCAGCGACGGGTAAAGACCGACTGATCGTGAAGGATCTTGCGGCGCACGATCTCGTGGATCCAGGTTTCGTCGATATCGAGCTCGCGCAGGGTATCGGCGAGCACATTGGCATTGCGACCGGTGATGAAGTAAGTGGGCGAACGCTGCAGCAGGGTCACATGGCCGCATTGCGCGGCGATCGCCGGGACGATGGTGGCCGCGGTGGCACCCGAGCCGATCACCACGACCCGCTTGCCGCTCAGATCGAGGTCTTCGGGCCAGTTCTGGGGATGGACGATCTGCCCCTTGAAACGGTCCATTCCCGGCCACTGCGGCGTATAGCCCTGCGAGTGGCGGTAGTAGCCCTGGCACATCCACAAGAAACGCGTGGCGATCTGCAGCGACTCGCCGGTGTCAAGGCGTGTGACATCGAGGTGCCACAGCCGGTCTTCGCCCGACCAGCTGGCCGAATCGATGCGATGCCGGTAGCGGATGTGGTGGCTCAGATCATTGTCGTCGATGACCTCTTTCATGTAGGTCAGGATCTTGTCGGCCGAGGCGATCGGTGCGCCGGTCCAGGGCTTGAAGCGATAACCGAAGGTGTAGAGATCGCTGTCGGAGCGGATACCAGGATATCGGTGGGTGCGCCAGGTGCCGCCGTAGTCATCCTGGGTCTCGAGAATGACGAAACGGGTCCCGGGCGATCGCGTCTTGAGATGCCATGCAGCGCCGATACCGGAGATTCCGGCGCCGACAATCAGCATGTCGAAGGTTTCGCCAGACAGGTCTGGCTTTGAGGCTGCGCGGGTGCCTGGCTCGGCGGTTGCAGTCGTTGTCATGGCAGAAGTCTCCGTTTGGTGCCAGTTTACTTGCTCAGCCGAGCAGCGGCGAAGCGGTACCAGCGCAGCCTTGCCAGTTTTCTGGTTCAACGATGCTGCCGCCTCTCCGCCTGGCGCTGATTTGTCTGTTGGTCGCAGCCGGTCTGCTCAGCTTTCACTATCTCAGCAGACCTGAACTGCTCGGCGTCCGCGAGATGGCCAACCCCGACAAGGCGGCAGCATCGACAAGTTCGACGACCTGCCCGCGCGCTGGCATGCCAATGTCAACCGAACGGAAGTGCCCTACGACCGCCAGCCCGGCCAGGCGCCAGCGCTCGACGAGCGCGAGATCGACGATCTGATCGCCTTTCTCGCCACCCTCGAAGACGGTTGGGGCACCCGGTAACCGGCTGAAGATCAGGCGGCTGCGCGCATGCCTTTCAGGCGTGCATCGATGATCGCCTCAGCTTCGCGCACGATGCGCGAGACGAGTTCGGCGCAGGTCGGGATGTCGTGGATCAGACCTTGCACCTGGCCGGCCGACCAGATGCCGGCATCCGGATCGCCAAATTCATAGACACCACGGCCGCGCTGACCGGCCACCAGATGACGCAGATCGTCGATGGTGGCGCCGCCCTTGCTCTCGATCGCCACCACTTCGCGGCTGACGGTATTGCTGGCCACCCGCGCAGTATTGTGCAGCGTGCGGAAAATCAGTTCGGTGGCACGCTCGTCATTGGCGACGATCTGCTCCTTGATGCGCTGATGAATCGGGCTTTCGACGGTGCACATGAAGCGCGTGCCCATGTTGATCCCTTCGGCACCCAGTGCCAGTGCGGCCACCAGGCCGCGTGCATCACCGAAGCCACCGGAGGCAATCATCGGGATCTTGACCTTGTCGGCGGCAGCCGGGATCAGGATGAGGCCCGGGGTGTCGTCTTCACCCGGATGGCCGGCACATTCAAAACCGTCGATCGAAATCGCATCGGCGCCAATTCGCTCGGCCTTGAGCGCATGACGCACCGCTGTGCATTTGTGGATCACCTTCACGCCGGCCTTCTTGAGCTCGGTGATGTGCTCCTGCGGATTGTTGCCGGCGGTCTCGACGATCCGAACACCCGAATCGATGATCGCCTGACGGTACTCGGCATAAGGCGGGGGAGTGAGCGTCGGCAGAATCGTCAGGTTCACGCCGAAGGGCTTGTCGGTCATCTCGCGACACCGCGCGATCTCTCGACGCAGGTCGTCGGGCGTGGGTTGGGTGAGCGCGGTGATGAAGCCCAGCGCCCCGGCGTTTGCCACGGCCGCAACGAGTTCGGCGCGACCGACCCATTGCATGCCGCCCTGCACGATCGGATGCTCGACGCCGAACATTTCGGTAAATCGGGTTTTAATCATGACTGCTCCTGTAGGGTGTCCTTGAGGCGATGAATGATGCGCCGCCGATTCACGCAGCCAGCGACAGCGTGCCGAAATCAAGCACCGGATGACCGCCCGCGCCGAGGGTGCGAAAGCGGATCGTACCGCCTTCTTTCCAGGCCTGGACCGTCAGCTCGTCACCCGGCATCACCGGGCGGGTAAAGCGTGCGGACATCGATTTCAGGCGCTTCGGATCGCCGCCGCACAGTGCCTTGATGAGCAGCCGGCTGGTAATGCCATAGGTGCACATGCCATGCAGGATCGGCTTGTCGAAGCCGCCGCGACGCGCGAATTCCGGGTCGCTATGCAGCGGGTTGCGATCGCCGCTCAGGCGATAGAGCAGTGCCTGGTCGGCACGCGTCGGGCAGACCACCTCGATGTCGGGCGCGCGCTGCGGCACCGCTGCAGGACCCGCCGGGCCCTTGTCGCCTCCCCATCCGCCCTCACCCCGGATAAACACTGCCGAATTGGTCTCGACCAGCAACTCACCCGATGCGGCATCGACCACATCGGCCGTCGAGGTCACCAGCGCTCCCGAGCCTTTATCGAAGATGCCGGTGATCTTGCCGCTGACCCGGACCGTTCCCTGCAAGGGCAGCGGCTTGTGAAGGGTGAAGCCCTGCTCGGCATGAACGAGTTTGGTTCGATCGATCGCACCCAGATCAGGCCGCGCCGCCGCGCGCTGGGTGAGGACCACGCCATAGGCCGGCAGCATTACCAGTTCCTGACCGGCCGAATTCTCGGTGGTCAGATTCAATTCACCGAACGGATCCGATTGTCCCGCGCCGACGCCGAGCGCATAGAGCATTGCATCGCGTGAGTCCCAGCTGACCTCCGAAGGTCCGGCCATGCGGCCGACTGCATCCCTGTCGAGTCCCATCTTTTCTGCCTCCTGTGGTTCTGATGTTGTTGGTATGTCGAAAACTCAATAGCGTGGGCTGTTCGGTTCGACCAGCGCCGAATAAACCAGGGTGCGCAACTCACGGCGGACCGGATAGGTCGACGATCCCATCAGCTGGGTCATGAAAATCACCGCGATCTCCTCGACCGGGTCGATCCAGAAAGCAGTCGATGCCGCACCCCCCCAATAGAATTCGCCGACGCTCGAAGGCACCAGCGCTTTCACTGGATCGAACACCACCGCAAATCCGAGACCGAATCC
The DNA here is from genome assembly GCA_945883285.1 of Bordetella parapertussis. GTDB lineage: Bacteria > Pseudomonadota > Gammaproteobacteria > Burkholderiales > Burkholderiaceae_E > UBA4615. The sequence continues at coordinate 9,041 of CAMCXH010000061.1, forward strand.
GACGCCAGCATTGGTCGCCTCGGAGAACATCGAGCGCGACATGCTGGCGAGATCTGCGCCGCCCGGCAGATGGTTGGCGGTCATCATGCGCAGCGTGGCCGGCGAGACGAGGTGATGGCCATTGTACTGGCCACGATCGACCAGCATCTGGCAGAACTTTGCATAGTCGCCGATGGTCGAGACCAGACCACCCCCGCCGGAATGGAAGACCGGCGGCGTGAGATAGACGCTGGTCTGGGGATCATCCTGCAGCTTCAGGCCTGCTTCTGGCGTCGGCAGATAGCAGGCGGCAAAACGCGACCGCTGGTCTTCACGAACCTGGAACGAGGTTTCGGTCATGCCCAGCGGATCGAAAATACGCTCTTTGACGAAAGACTCGAAGGACTGCCCCGAGATCCGCTGCACCAGCACCCCGAGCACATCGGTCGAGACCGAGTAATTCCAGGCATCGCCCGGCGAAAACTCGAGCGGCAGATTCGCCAGCGCATCAACGAAGCCCGCCATGTCGAGCGGTCCTGCTCGGTCGGACAGTACCTTCTTGCGATAGGCCGCATCAATGTTGCTTCGAAACTGGAAGCCATAAGTGAGGCCTGAAGTGTGCCGAAGCAGATCGACCATCTGCATCTCCCGCGACACCCGCGTCGTGATGTAGGGGCCAATGCCGGCGCTGAAGACCGCCAGCGCCTTGAACTCAGGAATAAATCGGCTGACCGGGTCATCAAGCGCCACCAGCCCTTGCTCGACCAGCATCATGAACGCGAGGCTGGTAATCGGCTTGGTCATCGAGTAGATGCGATAGACGGTCTCGGGGGTCACCGGAATGCCGCGCTCGAGGTCGGCATGGCCCAGCACCATCTGATGAACCAGTTCGCCCTTGCGCAGGATCTGCAACTGCGCCCCCGGCAGCTTGCCGGTCTTGACGTATTTGTCATCGATGAAGCGATCGATGCGCGAAAGGCGGTCTCGGGCAAAACCCTGGAAGGTCGCTTGGGTCATGAAGGTGGACTCCTGCGTGTCAGATTGCAGCGGCCATGCCGTCGCCGGCCGGATCGGCGCCACCGTCGAGCTTGCCATCATTGATGCGGATGGCATGCACGAGCGGAAACATATGGCTGAAGGCATGCCGCATCACCGGATAGCCCCGCGCCTCCAGGGCACGCTGCGTTGATCGCAGAATGCGGTTGGTCACTTCGATGGTATCGGAGGTGGTACAAAAACGTGGCGCCTCGACCGCTTCCTGAGCATTCATACCGAAGTCGACCGCATTGAGAATGGCCTGCAGGTTGCCCATCGTGATCGTGGTGCCGCCGGGCGAGCCGACGATGAAAAAGGGCTTGTCGCCCTTGAAGACCATGGTCGGGGACATCGCCGAGAACCTTGCCTTGCCGGGAGCCAGCGAGCCGGCACGGCCGGGACGCGGATCGAACACCATCATGCAGTTGTTGTACATGAAGCCCAGCCCATCGGTGACCACGCCCGAACTCGAACCAAGCGAATGGGTCAATGACACGCAGGCGCCTTTGGCATCGGCCACGCAGATATGCGTGGTCTCCTTGCTCTCCGGGCCACCGGCATTCATGCGGGGCACGCGCGTCTTTTCGCCGCTGCGAATGCGAGCCGCCATGCGAGCGGCGTACTCCTTGGAGGTGAGCTCGGCGATCGGGATATCGACAAATCGTGAATCGCCCATACGCTCGTCTTTGTCGACGGTCGCGATCTTCATCGCTTCGCTGACGGTCGCGATGTAGTCGGGCGAGTTGTGACCCATCGCGGCCAGATCAAAATGCTCGAGGATATTGAGCATCACCACGATCATCAGACCGCCGCCGGGAGGCTGATTGGTGGCCACGCGATAGCCGCGATAGGTGGTCCACAGCGGATCGACCGATTCGGTGGCACAGGCCGCCAGATCGGCCAGGCTGATCAGCCCGCCATGAGCCTTCATGTCGGCGTCGATCAGATGCGCGATCTCGCCATGATAGAAATCGTCGACACCGTGCTCGGCGATCCGGCGGTAGGTGCGACCCATGTCGGGATTGCGCAGCAACTCGCCCACCTTGCGTGGCTGGCCATCAGGCCTGAGGTAGATCTTTGCAGCGGCGGCGCAATCGGTCAGCACCCGGATGCGTTCAATGCGCCCCGACTGCGCCGGTTGCATCCAGAAACTGTGCACATGTGGGCGAACCGCAAAGCCCGACTCGCAATAGCCGATCGCCGGCTGGAGCATGTCGGCCAGCGTACGGGTTCCAAAACGCCGCAGGGCCTCATCGAAGGCCTTGATCGTGAGCGGCGTGGTCATCGACTGATAACCGACCTCATTGACTGCTCCCTCGAGCACAAAACCGAAGCCGTCATCGCATTCGCCAACGATGCGGTCCTGCCACATGTCGGGGCGAGTCGCCAGCGGCGCACGGCCGTGAAAGTCGATGAAGGTATGCACGCCACGCTCGGGCAGATGGATGTGCATCGAACCGAACCCGGCCACGCCGCACATCTGCGGGTCGACCGCGGTCTGCACCAGGGCCGCGCCGATGGCGGCGTCGATGACATTGCCGCCGGCGGCAAGAATATCGAGGCCGGCTTCGACCGCCTCGGGTTGCGCTGCACTGACCATGGCTCGATGCATTCAGACCTCCAGACGAAAAGCGTCGCCGTCCTTGACGATATGTCCCGCGGTGGCGCCCGCGAAATGGGTGCCGATGACCAGGGTCGGCGTGCCGGCCAGCCTGCCGAAGACTTCGCGGCGGGTCCTGGTCGACTGCTCAGTATCGTAATCAGCACTCGACGCCCAGGCCGGCCAGGCAAGCTGGCAGGGGTGATGAATGAAGTCGCCGGTGATCAGGGCGTTTTCGCCTTCCGAGGAGATCGCCACGCTGACATGCCCCGGCGTGTGCCCGACGGTGGGCACCAGGCGGACCTCATCGCAGATCTGGAACGAGGTATCGACCAGATCGACCAGTCCGGCATCAAAGACCGGCTTGACCGAATCGTCGAAAATCGCCACCTGATCGGGTACATCGCGTTTGCCCTGCCAGTAGTTGAACTCGGTACCGGCCATGAGATAGCGTGCATTAGGAAAGGTCGGCACCCATTGCCCGTCGACCCACATGGTGTTCCAGCCGACATGATCGACATGCAGGTGAGTGCACATCACTGTGTCGATCGATTCACGCGGGAAGCCGGCCTGCGCCAGGTCGTGAAGGAAGGGCCCCTGCAGATTGTTCCAGCTGGGAAGCGCCCGATTCTGCTTGTCATTGCCAAGGCAGGTATCGACGATGATACGCCGCGACGGCGTCTGGATCACCAGCGCATGGATGCTCATCTTGAGCCGCCCTTCGTCATCCATGAAATGGGGCTTCATCCAGTCAATCTCGCAGCACGCCTCGCGTGTTGCCTGCGGCAGGATAAATCGCGAGCCGCCGACCGATTCGATTTCGAGGATCTTGGTGACGGTCACCGATCCGATGCGCCATGTCTGCACGAGTGTCTCCTCGGGGTGGCAAAGCGAAAACCGTAACACAGCCGTGCCCGCAGGACAGCCGGCAGCAGGCAGAATGCGGATCAATAATCCGAACAATGACCCAAGGAGACAGCATGAGACTGAGAAGCCCCCGTATTGCGCCGATTGCGCAAAACGACTGGACGCCGGAGCAGGCAACACTGGCTGCCCCGCTGATGACGCGAGGCCCGATCCTGAATATCTTTCGCACACTGCTCGGTCATCCCGATGCGCTGCGTGGCTTTCTCGGCTGGGCAAGCTATGTGCTGAGCAAGCGCAACACCCTGCCCGCTCGCGAGCGCGAAATCGTGGTGTTGCGCATCGGTTTTCTGTGCCGTTCGGGCTATGAATGGACCCAGCATTGCGAAATCGGCGAGCGCGCCGGACTGACCAAAGCCGAGATCACCGCGATCAAGCAGGGCGCACAGGCCTCCAACTGGCGGGCCCCCGAGGTCGCGCTGATCAAGGCCTGCGATGAGCTGCATGCCGATCAGTTCATCACCCCGACCACCTGGCAGGAACTGTCGACGCACTTCAATCCCAGGCAATGCATGGACATGGTCTTCACTGCCGGGCAATACACCCAGGTCTCGATGATCCTCAACACGCTTGGCGTGCAGCTCGACGAAGGCCAGATCCTGGATCCTGACCTGCGTGCCTACCACGACGAAAAGAACTGAGGAACGTCTGATGAAAACCCTGAAACTCGGCCGCACCGGCCTCGATGTCTCGCGCCTTTGCCTCGGATGCATGAGCTATGGCGCACCTGACCGCGGCACCCATCCCTGGTCGATGGGTGAAGCCGAGAGCCGACCCTTCATCAAACGCGCACTCGATCTGGGCATCAACTTTTTCGATACCGCCAATGTCTACTCTGCCGGGACGAGCGAGGAATATGTCGGACGCGCGCTGATCGACTATGCGCGACGCGAGGAAGTGGTCATCGCCACCAAAGTCAACGGCCGGATGCACAAGGGCCCCAATGGCGCCGGGCTGTCGCGCAAGGCGATCATGACCGAGATCGACGCGAGCCTGCGCCGTCTGGGCACTGATCATGTCGATCTCTACCAGATTCATCGCTGGGATGACGGCACCCCGATCGAAGAAACCCTCGAAGCGCTGCATGATGTGGTCAAGGCTGGCAAGGCCCGCTACATCGGTGCCTCATCGATGTATGCCTGGCAATTCGCCAAGGCACTGGCAATCTCCGAGCGCCATGGCTGGACGCGATTTGTCTCGATGCAGAACTTCGTAAACCTGCTTTATCGCGAAGAAGAGCGCGAAATGCTGCCGCTGTGCCGTGATCAGGGGATCGCCGTCATTCCATGGAGTCCGCTTGCGCGAGGCCGCCTGACCCGTCCGTGGGATCAGTCGACAGCCCGTCTGGAGACCGATGAATTCGGCCGCACGCTCTATGCGCACACCGGCGATGCCGACCGCAAGGTAGCCGAAGCGGTCGGTGAGGTCGCACAGGCCCGCGGCGTGCCGCGCGCCCAGATTGCGCTGGCCTGGGTGCTGCAGAAGTCGGAGGTGACCGCGCCGATTGTCGGTGCGACGCGTCTGGAGCAACTTGACGACGCGGTTGCTGCGCTCTCGATCACGCTCAGCGCACAGGAAATCGCAACAATGGAAGCGCCCTATGTACCGCATGCGGTAACCGGTCACGCCTGAACGAACTGATTGCAAAAAAAGAACCGGGCCGATCGCAAACTTGTTGCGATCGGCCCGGCTGCCGAGAACCCGGGACGGGTCCCGGGTATCGCGGAACTCAGTTCGCTTTGTTGATGTCGACCCGGCGAGCGGCTCGATCTTCGTAGCTGCCAGTCAGATACTCGGGCGGCTGCATCGTGATGTTGGCTTCCGACACACCAGCCGCGACCATTGCATCCTTCACCGCTTTAGCACGGTTTTTGGCGAGTTCCTCGTTACGAGCCGGATCGCCAGTCTTGTCGGTGTATCCGGTCACCGCATACTTGCCGTCCTTCGAAACCTGAGCCACGACCGCAGCAATGGTTTTGGAGCCTTCTGCGCCGATGTCGAACTTGTCGAGTTCGAAGTAGACAGAAGCGGGAAGCGCAAGCGCTGCAACAGGTGCCGGAGCAGTCACCACCGGCGGTGCTGCCGGCACGGGCGCGGGCGCCTTGGGCGAAAACGCCTGCCACAACAGGTAAGCACCGATCAGCGCGGCCAGCCAGGGCAGCCATTTCATCAAGCCTGATGACGCAGGTGCCGCTGCCGGAACCGCTTTGGCAATCGCAGGCGCAGCGACTGCAGCCAGCGACGCAGGAACCCGATCCAGCATGTTCGAGAAGCTGCTAAAGCCAAGGGCGTTGGTCAGTCGAGGATCAACGTTGGCTTTCGCGAGCGTGGCCTTCTGACCAAGCAGCAGGTTGCCCAGACCATTCGCATCCAGGCCACGTTCGGAAACGAGCTTCTTGATCATGCCGAACAGAAACGGCAACGCGATGCTGATCAGCGAGCTTGCCGAACCCGCTTTGATTCCGGCGACCGACGACAACGCGCTGGCAAGTCCGGAGGCCTTGTCACCACCAAACAGACCTGAGACGAGACCGGCTCCTGTCGAAAGCAGTTTGTCGGTCGGTGCACCGCCGCCAAGGATACCGGCGATGTTCGACAGCATTCCCGGGTCAATGTTTGCACCCGTCACCATCTTGAAGAGATCGCCCGCACCCTGGGGGGTAGACGATTTCTGCATCATGCCGCCCAGCAAGGTCGGGATCAGCGAACTGACAGCCGACTGAACGCCACTTTCGCTCTCACCAAGCATCTTGCTGACTGCACCGACCATGCTCTGACTCGGTCCACCTGAAAACAGCTCGAGAATATTGCTGACCATGAATTTCTCCGTAAAAAAAAAATTTTTACAAACCTGACCTGATACGGGTTTGCCGGGGCGAGATGGTATCAGGGAGATGTGAAAAAATGCACACAAATTCCGGAAAGAGAAAATTTTTTACAGCCTCGAGGAGACAGGGGCGTCAGTTTGACGAAATTCGGCACAGACGATCGCAATGAGAGAAAGCCGATGCTAACCTTGCCGGCACTTTCCGGATCAAACACTATGGCAACACGAATCCCCGCACCAAGAAGCAGTTCGGTCAAGGCTAATGCAGTGCCAACCCGGCGCGGACGCCCACCACGCAAGGTCTATATCAATGTGCTGGTGAAAGCCACCACGCGCGATGGACTTGCAAAACTCAAGGCGAGCGGCTCGCTTGCCAGCCAGGGCGAAGTCATCGATGAACTCGTCGAGCGCATCCTGAGCGTCAAAGCCCGAAACGGGAACTGAGGTGGCTTAGCTCAGGCAACTGAGCGTGGCACCACAGACACAAATCAGCCTAAGCAGCTTAGAACGCACTAAGCGATCTCGCGCAGGAAAGCGTCGATCAGCGAAAGCGTCGCTGGCGCTTGCTCCTGCTGAATCCAGTGCCCGGCGCCTTCGACCAGATGCACGCCAAGCATTCGCGTGCAGCCCGAAGTGACCATTGCCTTGAGTTCGCCCGGCTTCTGGCAGGTGCCCCAGTCGCTTGCACCGGCAATATACGTGCAGGGCACGTCGATCTTCCGGCCTGCAAAGAGCTGATGCTCCGCGACATAACGACCGCCGGTTGAGCAGCGATACCACTGCAGTCCTCCCTGAAATCCGACGCGGGCATATTCATCGACATAAACCGCGAGTTCGTGGTCGGGCAGCCACCGGCATGCCGCGACTTGCTCTGCGCCCGGCATGTAAGGCGCGACCGTCGCAGGCATGTCGCTGTCCAGGTTCATGACGTAGTAAAGCGGCAACTGCGACATTGACGTCGCCGACCAATCGGGGAGCTCATAAGGGCGGTTCTCGGCCCAGTCGGCGCTCTTCATGTGGTAATAGGCTCGCAGGAAAGCATGAAGACCCTGTGGCGCATCGAGCATGTCGCGATTGGCTTCTGGCGTCGAGTAGTACCACTGGTAGTGCTTGCGCGCTCGAGGCAATCCGGCCAGCGCGGTCTGCAGATCGGGCGTCGGCGCAGGTTTGAGGGGCAAGTGGTTGGCGGTGTCGAAGGGCAAGGCAGGCGGCCCGCCGAAAGGCGCGCTCATCAGCACCACCGACCTGAACACATCAGGACGCACCAGAGCGCACCAGGCCGCGACCGGCGAGCCGAAATCGTGTCCGATGACCGCCTTGACGCTTCGATACCCCAGGGCGTGCACCAGACCGATGGCATCGCGCGCGAGATTGAGCATTCGAAACTCATCGAGATCGGCCTCATAACGACCATCCCAGCCTGTGGTCCGTCCGTAGCCTCGCTGATCGGGTGCCACCACGTGATAGCCGGCATCGGCCAATGCCGGCATCAGCTTTCGCCAACTGTAGGCCAGCTCGGGGAAGCCATGCAGCAGCAGCAGGCAGGGCCGCCCGGGCGACTCGAAACCGGCCTCGAGCACATGCATGCGCAGTCCGTTGATGTTCTCGACAAAACGCGACCGCACCGCAGTCGGCAACAGTGATGCATCGAGCGGTTCGGGAAGGCGGGCGTCAATTGATTGCTCAGCAGCAGGCAATAGGGTCATGTCGGCAGTCTCTTTTGTGTCGTCGGATCGAACCAATGCAAACTTTCGGGCGCAATCTGCAGACCGACGATCTGACCCGGGCTGGGAGCCGCAAGGCGCGCGTCGGTCCGAACAATGAAGGGCGCATCGACCAGTCGGCCATGAATGAGCCGCTCGGCGCCGAGCAACTCGACGAGCTCCACCTTCATCGGCCAACCCTGGTCGTCGAGCCGTGCATGCTCCGGTCGCACGCCCATGATCAAGTCGCCTTCACGCGGCGCTTTGTCCGACAAGGACAGTTCGCAGCCAGCGCGAACCAGGCGCAGACCCTCGCCAAGAACCGGCATGAGATTCATGGGGGGCGCACCGATAAAGCCGGCAACGAACGTCGACTCAGGTGCCTGATAGATCGCCTCAGGCGTGCCGATCTGTTCGATCAGGCCGACATTCATGACGATAACCCGCTGGGCCAGTGTCATGGCCTCGACCTGGTCATGGGTCACGAACAGCGAGGTCACACCGAGTTCGGCATGCAACTTGCGGATTTCGATGCGAGTCTGGGCTCGCAGTCGCGCGTCGAGGTTGGACAGCGGCTCATCGAAGAGGAACACCTGTGGCTCGCGCACGATGGCGCGACCCATTGCCACGCGCTGGCGCTGCCCGCCGGACAGTTGCCCCGGCTTGCGATCGAGAAAGCCTTCGATCTCGAGAATCGCGGCCGTCCTGCGCACGCGCACCGAGATCTCGTCGCGGGGCACGCGGGCGATCTTCAGACCATAAGCCATATTGTCGAAAACGCTCATGTGCGGATAGAGCGCGTAGTTCTGAAACACCATCGCGATAAGTTTAGCTTCGACCATTCCTTCTGCCATATGGAGATCATGTCTGTCTTGCCGTACCATAGGCGGAGCAGTGCCAGCAGGCATTCATCAATAGGAAATAGGCCTTTATGTTTCGGCCGAGTTAATGCCCCGTCTCGGAGGGCTCTGCGCTTAACCAGAGACGTCGTCTGTCCCAGGCACGCCTGCCCATGGCGCAATGTGATTGCGGAGGTTCTGCCTTTCCAGCAGAAGGACTGATCCACCGACTTGAGCGCTGTCATGTCTATACCAAATGTGGCGTGAAGCAGCTCCTTCTCCTTCGGATAGGAACGCCGTGTTATAGGGCTGGGATTATCAGAAGTGACATTCGTAGGAGGGGGTGCGGGCATTCGTGCGCGGTATTGCTCCAATGCAACGCTCGGGAAGCACCCGCCCTCATCCACGTCCCCTACTTCAGCCGCAGATAGTGAGACCATAGGCGGTTGGATTCGCCTATTGTGCGTGGCATGAATGCTCCTGATACTGGGCCCAAACTCAGATGACAGCCAGATCTCTCCTTCCCGATGCTGTTCTTCCTGGTGCAGGCTGCGAACCACTATTATC
>CAMCXH010000062.1 GCA_945883285.1 Bordetella parapertussis
GCCGATCGCAATTCGATGATGTACCGGCCCACCGCGCACTGAGCGGCCGGTTTAACGATACTGGGATCAGAAATGCTGCCGCTTGCTGGTTACGCCGAACGCCTGTCCGCCCGACCCGGAGAAACCCTGCGATTTCATGTCGCCAATGCGACCGGCGCAAGGGTCACCGCCAGCGTGGTGCGTGTGCGATGTGCCGACCCGAATCCCGAGATCGGTGGCGTCAGCACCGAACCGGTTGCGATCGAGGTCACGACCCTGCTTGAGCCGGGTCCGCAAGCGGTGCCGAGTGGATCCTTTGCAGTCGTCACGCGCGACGGGCTGCTGAGCCACACCAGCGACTGCCGGTTTTCGATTCGCATCCGCCCGACACTCGCCCTGCCCAGACGACAGGTAATCATGTCGTGTCTCGACGACCACGGTCGCGGCATTTCACTCGAACTGACCCCGGCGCTCACATTGCGGGGCACGGTCGGCACCGCAGCAGGCCTGTGCACAATTGACTCCGTGCAGCCTGTTGCGCTGCATGCATGGACCATCGTGACGCTGACCGTCGATTCTGTCGGGGCCATCGTGAGCCTGTCGGCCACACCGATTGCCGATCGGTCAGCAAACCAAGCCCTGAGCGTCGGCTTGCCGGGGACACCGACGCTCGGCGCAGGACCTTGCCCGCTGAGCTTTGCCAGTGCGAGCGGCATGGCCCCGGTGGACACCTTCAATGGCCGCCTCGAGCATCCGGTGCTTCTGGCCCGCTCCTTGACCGATGTGAACGAGACTGATTCTGATGGGATCGACGCCCTGGCCATGGCTGCAGGCGACGCCTGCATCGGCAACTGGGATTTCGCGCGCGAGATGCACACCAGCCGCATCGTCGACAGCGGGCCGGCAGGCAATCATGGCGAGCTGGTCAATACGCCGACCCGCGCGGTCGTCGGCTCGAACTGGACCGGCGAGGAACACTGCTTTCGCCATGCTCCCGAGCAATATGGCGCCATTCATTTTCATGATGACGATCTGGATGACTGCCGCTGGCCGGCAACCCATGCGATCACCCTGCCCGACGGATTCAAGTCGGACGCCTATGCGCTGATCCTGAAGGCCGGCGACATCGAGGAAAATATTCCTTTTTTTGTCGTGCCGCCCAAGGGCCAGGCCAGTGCAAAAATCGCGGTGCTGGTGTCGACTTACACCTACACCGTCTATGGCAATCACGCGCGCCCCGAATGGATGATCGACCCAGCCTGGCGCGGGGCGTATGTCGACCAGGTCAAAGCCTGGAAGGCTTATCCGTATAACCCGGGCGAGCATCGGGACTACGGCCTGTCGACCTACAACTATCACACCGACGGCTCGGGCATCGGGCTGGTCAGCTGGCGCCGTCCGATGCTCAATCTGCGCGTCGGCTATCTCACTTATCCTTATCCGGAGATCCGCGGCTCGGGCTTGCGCCACTATCCGGCAGACAGTCACCTGCTGATGTGGCTGGCGCATCAGGGCTATGAGGTTGACCTGATCACCGATGTCGAACTGAACAGTGAGGGTCAAGCGCTGCTCGAGCCCTACAAGGTGGTGGTCACCGGCTCGCATCCCGAATACCACACGCCTCAAATGCTCGATGCATTGCAGCGCTATCGCGACAGCGGCGGCAGGCTGGTCTATCTGGGTGGCAACGGTTTTTACTGGAAGATTGCCCTCGATCCGGCACGCGAGGGCATCATCGAAATCCGGCGCGGCGAAGGTGGCATCCGGGCCTGGGCTGCCGAGCCCGGCGAGTATTACAACCAGTTCGATGCGCAATACGGTGGCCTGTGGCGACGCAATGCCAGGCCGCCGCAAAAGCTGGTCGGGGTGGGTTTTACCGCGCAGGGCAATTTTGTCGGCTCGCACTACCGCATCAACCCGTCGGCCCGCAGTAACCCGAAGGTCAGCTGGATCCTGGAGGGCGTGAGCGCCGAAACGGTCGGCGGCGAAGGCTTCTCGGGGCATGGCGCAGCCGGCTTCGAACTTGACCGTGTCGACAAGCGCCTGGGCTCGCCCGAAAACGCGGTCGTGATCGCAGCCTCCGAGGACCACCCGCCCGAGGCGCCCTGGATGCTCGTCCCCGAAGAGCAGCTCACCCATATCACCACCATCCCCGGCGAGACCCACAAGGCGCTGATCCGCGCCGATATGACCTGGTTCGACTGCCCGGGCGGCGGCGAAGTGTTTTCTGTCGGCTCGATCACCTTCTGCGGATCGCTGCCGGTCAATCACTTCAATAACGACATCTCGCGCATCCTCGACAACGTCGTCAAACGCTTCAGCCAGTAAGCCGCCCCGCAGGGAATTGTCGGCCGATCGGATAAACTTCGGCCACTATGAAGACCTCCTACCGCACCCCCCTGCCCGGCACCTCCCTCGACTATTTCGACACCCGCGCGGCGGTCGATTCGATCAAGGCTGGCGCCTACGACACCCTTCCCTATACCTCGCGTGTGCTGGCCGAGAACCTGGTCCGCCGCTGCGAGCCAGGCATGCTTGCCGACTCGCTCACGCAGCTGATCGATCGAAAACGCGACCTCGATTTTCCGTGGTTTCCTGCCCGAGTGGTCTGCCACGACATCCTCGGGCAGACCGCGCTGGTCGACCTCGCCGGTCTTCGCGACGCGATTGCCGACCAGGGCGGTGACCCGGCCAAGGTCAATCCGGTCGTGCCGGTTCAGCTGATCGTCGACCATTCGCTGGCGGTGGAGTGCGGCGGCTTTGACCCCGATGCCTTCGCGAAAAACCGCGCGATCGAGGATCGCCGCAACGAAGATCGCTTTCATTTCATCGACTGGACCAAGGCGGCCTTCAAGAATGTCGATGTGATCCCGCCGGGCAACGGCATCATGCATCAGATCAATCTGGAGAAAATGTCGCCGGTGATCCAGGTGCGTGATGGCGTCGCGTTTCCGGATACCTGCGTCGGGACCGACAGCCACACGCCGCATGTTGATGCGCTCGGCGTGATCGCGATTGGTGTGGGCGGCCTCGAAGCCGAGAACGTGATGCTCGGGCGTGCCTCCTGGATGCGCCTGCCCGATATCGTGGGCGTCGAGCTAAGCGGCAAGCCCGGTGCCGGCATCACCGCCACCGATGTGGTGCTCGCGATGACCGAGTTCCTGCGGAAAGAGAAAGTCGTTGGCGCCTGGCTGGAGTTCAGGGGCGAAGGCGCCTCGGCACTGACGCTGGGCGATCGCGCCACCATCTCCAACATGGCGCCTGAATATGGCGCCACCGCGGCGATGTTCTTTATCGACCAACAAACCATCGACTACCTCAAACTCACCGGTCGCGATGACGCGCAGGTGAAGCTGGTCGAACACTTTGCCCGGCACACCGGTCTTTGGGCCGACAGCCTCAAGACCGCGCAATACGAGCGCACCCTGCACTTCGACCTCTCCAGCGTCGTGCGCAACATGGCCGGCCCGTCCAACCCGCATGCCCGCGTCGCGACCACCGATCTGGCGGCCAAGGGCATCGCCGGAAAGTGGGACGATGTCGCCGGAGAAATGCCCGACGGCGCGGTGATCATTGCCGCGATCACCAGTTGCACCAATACCAGCAACCCGCGCAACGTCATCGCCGCCGGCCTGCTGGCGCGCAATGCCAATCGGGCCGGGCTCACCCGCAAGCCCTGGGTCAAGACTTCGCTGGCACCTGGCTCCAAGACCGTGGCCCTTTACCTCGATGATGCCGGCCTCACCAAAGAACTCGAGCAGCTCGGATTCGGCGTGGTGGCTTTTGCCTGCACCACCTGCAACGGCATGTCGGGCGCACTCGACCCCGAGATTCAGCGCGAAATCATCGCGCGCGACCTCTACACGACCGCCGTGCTCTCGGGCAATCGCAATTTCGACGGTCGCATCCATCCCTATGCGAAGCAGGCCTTTCTTGCTTCGCCGCCGCTGGTGGTCGCCTATGCAATTGCCGGCACGATTCGTGTCGATATCGAAAAAGACGCGCTTGGCACGGTCGATGGCAAGGAAATCCGCCTGAAAGACCTCTGGCCAAGCGATGCCGAAATCGATGCCGTCGTGCGTGCCTCGGTCAAGCCCGAACAGTTCCGCAAGGTCTATGGTCCGATGTTCGACATCGCCCGCGAGGCGGTCGCCGCAGTCAGCCCGCTCTACAACTGGCGTGCGCAATCGACCTACATCCGCCGCCCACCCTACTGGGAAGGGGCGCTCGCCGGCGAACGCACGCTCAAAGGCATGCGGCCTCTGGCGGTGCTCGGCGACAACATCACCACCGACCACCTGTCGCCCTCGAATGCGATTCTTGCCGACAGTGCCGCCGGCGAATACCTTGCAAAAATGGGCTTGCCGGAGGAAGACTTCAATTCCTACGCGACCCACCGCGGCGACCATCTCACAGCGCTGCGCGCGACTTTTGCCAACCCCACCCTGAAAAACGAGATGGCGGTGGTCGATGGCAAGCTCAAGGCCGGATCGCTTGCGCGGGTCGAGCCCGAGGGCACGGTGACGCGGATGTGGGAGGCGATCGAGACCTACATGAACCGCAGTCAGCCGCTGATCATCATCGCCGGCGCCGACTACGGCCAGGGTTCCTCGCGTGACTGGGCAGCCAAGGGCGTGCGTCTTGCCGGCGTCGAGGCGATCGCAGCCGAAGGCTTCGAGCGCATCCATCGCACCAATCTGATCGGCATGGGCGTGATGCCGCTCGAATTCAAGCCAGGCACGACCCGCCTCACGCTTGGCATCGACGGCACCGAGACTTTCGATGTCGTTGGCGCCCGCACGCCGCGCGCCACGCTCACGCTGGTCATTCACCGCAAAAATGGGGACAAGCTCGAGGTGCCGGTGACCTGCCGTCTCGACACTGCCGAAGAGGTGTCGATCTATGACGCAGGTGGTGTTCTGCAGCGCTTTGCGCAGGACTTTCTCGAGTCATCCAGGCAGGCTTCCTGAGGATCACCATGGCCCATGTCGCACAAATCCGGATCCCCGCCACCTATCTGCGCGGTGGCACCAGCAAGGGCGTGTTCTTTCGACTGCAGGACCTCCCTGAAGCCGCCCAGGTGCCGGGCAAGGCGCGCGATTCGCTGCTGCTGCGCGTGATTGGCAGCCCTGACCCTTATGGCAAGCAGACCGACGGCATGGGTGGCGCGACCTCCAGCACCAGCAAGACGGTGATCATCGCCAAAAGCAGCCGACCCGACCATGATGTCGACTATCTCTTCGGCCAGGTGTCGATCGATTCGGCCTTTGTCGACTGGAGCGGCAACTGCGGCAATCTGTCGGCGGCGGTCGGCCCGTTCTCGATTGGCGCCGGGCTGATCGACCCGAGCCGCGTGCCGCAAAACGGCATGGCGGTCATCCGCATCTGGCAGGCCAATATCTCGAAGACCATCATCGCGCATGTGCCGATCACCGATGGCGCGGTCCAGGAAACCGGCGACTTCGAGCTCGATGGCGTGACCTTTCCGGCCGCTGAAGTGCAGCTCGAGTTCATGGACCCGGCAGCCGAAGAAGAAGGCGCAGGCGGCTCGATGTTTCCGACCGGCAATGTGGTTGATGATCTGGAGGTTCCCGGCATCGGCGTGCTGAAAGCCACGATGATCAATGCCGGCATCCCGACGATTTTTCTCAATGCCGAACAAGTCGGCCACACCGGCACCGAGCTGCAGGACGCGATCAATAGCGACCCGAAAACTTTGGCCAGGTTCGAGACCATTCGCGCTTACGGCGCGGTTCGCATGGGCCTGATCAAGCATATCGATGAGGCTGCCAAACGCCAGCACACGCCCAAGGTCGCCTTCGTGGCCAAGCCCTCGAGCTATGTGTCGTCGAGTGGCAAGCCGGTTGGCGCGGCCGATGTCGATCTGCTGGTGCGGGCGCTTTCAATGGGCAAGCTGCATCACGCGATGATGGGCACGGCGGCGGTAGCCATCGGCACGGCGGCCGCCATCCCGGGCACGCTGGTGAACCTCGCTGCAGGGGGCGGCGCTCGCAATGCGGTGCGCTTTGGCCACCCTTCCGGCACGCTGCGCGTGGGTGCCGAGGCCACGCAGGAAGGCGGTGACTGGGTGGTCAAGAAGGCCAGCATGAGCCGCAGTGCGCGCATCCTGATGGAAGGCTGGGTGCGGGTGCCCGGGGATTGCTTCTGATAAACCAAGCGCCTCGAGGGGCGCTTGAATGCTTGCCACTGGCGGAGGGACGGGGATTCGAACCCCGGAAGGGCTATTAACCCTTACACGCTTTCCAGGCGTGCGACTTCAACCGCTCATCCATCCCTCCGAAGGCCGCGATTGTACCGCAGCCCTCTCTCCACCCAGACGAGCGCTCAAAGCACCTGCTTGAGTTGCTCGAGAATCGCCGGATTCTCAAGCGTCGAGGTGTCCTGCGTGATCTCTTCACCCTTGGCCAGCGAACGCAGCAGGCGACGCATGATCTTGCCCGATCGGGTCTTGGGCAGGTTGTCGCCAAAGCGCAGCTCCTTGGGCTTGGCGATCGGCCCGATCTCCTTGCCGACCCAGTCACGCAATTCACGCGCAAGCGCAGCGGCTGCTGCCGAATCGGTCGGACGCGCGCCTTTCAGAACAACGAAGGCCACAATCGCCTCGCCGCTCAGATCATCCGGGCGCCCGACCACGGCCGCTTCGGCAACCAGCGGATTGGACACCAGCGCCGATTCGATCTCCATCGTGCCCATGCGATGCCCGGACACATTGAGCACATCGTCGATGCGACCGGTGATCGTGAAGTAACCGGTGTCCTTGTTGCGCACCGCGCCGTCGCCGGCAAGGTAGTAACCCTTGAGCTCAGGCGGAAAATAACTTTTCTTGAAGCGCTCGGGATCGCCCCAGATCGTGCGAATCATCGAGGGCCAGGGCTTTTTGATCACCAGGATGCCGCCTGTGCCATTGGGCAGATCGATACCCACTTCATCGACGATGGCGGTGGTGAGCCCGGGCAGCGGCAGGGTGCAGGATCCGGGCACCAGCGGCGTGGCCCCCGGCAGCGGCGTGATTACATGCCCGCCGGTCTCGGTCTGCCAGAAGGTATCGACGATCGGACAGCGCCCGCCACCGATATTGGTGTGGTACCACATCCAGGCCTCCGGGTTGATCGGCTCGCCCACCGACCCGAGCAGCCGCAGGCTGGTGAGATCGAACTGCGAGGGGTGCGCCTTGGGATCGGCGCCGCAGGCCTTGATCAGCGATCGGATCGCGGTGGGCGCGGTATAGAAGATGCTGACCTTGTGCCGCGCAATCATGCTCCAGAAGCGGCCGGCATCGGGATAGGTCGGCACCCCCTCGAAGACCACCTCGGTCGCGCCGACCGCAAGCGGCCCGTAGGTGACATAGGTGTGGCCGGTCACCCAGCCCACATCAGCCGTGCACCAGAACACGTCGGCAGGCTTGATGTCAAAGGTCCAGCGCATGGTCAGCATGGCATGCAGCAGATAGCCGCCCGACGAATGCTGAACGCCCTTGGGCTTGCCGGTGGAGCCTGAGGTGTAGAGGATGAAAAGCGGATGCTCGGCACCCACCCACTCGGGCTCGCAGGTCTCAGACTGGCCTGCCTCAAGCTCGTGCATCCACCGGAAATTCGGTGCCCAGGCGACGTCGCCACCGGTGCGCCGATAGACCACCACATGGCGCACCGCCTCGCAGCCGCCGAGCGCAAAGGCATCGATGACCGCCGGCATCAGCGGCAGTGCCTTGCCACCACGGTATTGACCGTCGGCGGCAATCACCAGGGTCGCGCCAGCGTCAACGATGCGCTCCTGCAGCGATTTCGCTGAGAAACCGCCAAACACCACCGAGTGCGTCAGGCCCAGTCGGGCACAGGCCTGCATCGCGACCACCGCCTCGATCGACATCGGCATGTAGATGATCGCCCGTTCACCTTTCTTGTAGCCAAGCGACTTCAAGCCATTGGCAAACTGGCAGACCCGCTTGTGCAGCGCCTTGTAGGTAATCGTGGTGACCGTGCCGTCGTCGGCCTCAAAGATGATCGCGGTCTTGTTCTCAACCGGCGTACCCAGGTGCCGGTCAAGGCAGTTGTAGGACACATTGAGTTCGCCGTCGTCGAACCATTTGAAAAACGGTGCATCGCTGTCGTCAAGCGAGCGGGTGAAAGGTTTGTGCCACTGGATCTGCTCACGGGCCTGTCGTGCCCAGAAGCCTGCATGGTCGCGCTCGGCTTCGTCGCACAGGGCCTGGTATTGAGCCATGCCCGAGATCGTCGCTTGCCTGACAAACGACTCTGGCGGCGGGAAAATACGGTTTTCAACGAGTACCGATTCGATCCTTGCAGACATGAGGGGCCTCCTGTAGTGACTTTGTATGCCTTAATTTGACCACGACCCGGCCGTTTCGGGAGGGTCATCGCTGGCCAGTTGATGCGCGCGAACTGGCTGGCAATCGATCTTCAATCGCCGATTAATCGACCTTCGAGCCGACTGACGCGGCGCATGTCGATAGAATCGCGCCTGTCGGACCGATACCGTCCCTGTTGATCTCCCAGAGTTACCCCAACCATGACATCCATCTATAAAACCAGCCTGCTGGGCAAACTGATCTTCGCCAGTCGATGGCTGCAGGTGCCGCTTTATCTGGGCCTGATCGTGGCGCAGGGCGTCTATGTCGTCCTGTTCCTGGAAGAACTCTGGCATCTGATCGGCATCCTCTGGGATCCGCAGGTGCTCAGTGACACGGTCACGCGACTGGGAATTGCCGAGCGTAACAAGGAGACGGTCATCATGATCGTCGTGCTTTCGCTGATCGACGTGGTCATGATCTCGAACCTGCTGATCATGGTGATCGTCGGCGGCTACGAGACCTTCGTCTCGCGACTTCGCCTGGAAGAGCATCCGGATCAGCCGGAGTGGCTGTCGCATGTCAATGCCAACGTGCTGAAGGTGAAGCTTGGCACGGCGATCATCGGCATCTCCTCGATCCATCTGCTGAAAGTCTTCATTTCGGCCGGATCTTTGCCGGAAAAAACCATCCTGTGGCAAACCGTGATTCATATCGTGTTTCTGGGCTCGGCCGTTGCGATTGCCTTCATCGATCGGATCATGATCGCCAGCCCGAAGTCCCCCGATCATGGAAACCAGCCGCACTGATTCGCCAGCTGCCTGCACAGCGCGGCTGAAACCTCAAGTTCAATCCGTCCCGAAAGCCATTGCCGGAGTCACTTCATGTCCACGACCATCAAGCAGAACGATCTGATCGAATCGGTTGCTGCCGCGCTTCAGTTCATCAGCTACTACCACCCTGTTGACTATATCCAGCATCTGGCTCGCGCCTATGAGCGCGAGCAAGGCCCTGCCGCCCGCGATGCGATTGCGCAAATCCTCACCAATTCGCGCATGTGCGCCGAAGGCAAGCGGCCGATCTGCCAGGACACCGGCATCGTCAATGTCTTCATGAAGATCGGCATGGACGTGCGCTGGGAGGGGTTTTCGGGGTCGATTGAAGACGCCATCAACGAAGGCGTGCGCCGCGGCTACAACAATGCCGATAACCGGCTGCGCGCCTCGCTGGTCGCCGATCCGCTCTTCGAGCGCAAGAACACCAAGGACAACACGCCGGCGGTGGTTCACATGACGGTGGTGCCGGGCAATGCGGTTGACATCACTGTCGCGGCCAAGGGTGGCGGCTCGGAGAACAAGAGCAAATTCGTGATGCTCAACCCATCCGATTCGGTAATCGACTGGGTGATGAAGACTGTGCCGACCATGGGCGCCGGCTGGTGCCCGCCGGGCATGCTCGGCATCGGCATCGGCGGCACTGCCGAAAAAGCGATGCTGATGGCCAAAGAGTCGCTGATGGAGCCGCTCGACATGTCGGACCTGCTGGCCCGCGGCCCGGCCAACAAGACCGAAGCGCTGCGCATCGAGCTCTACGAAAAGGTCAATGCCCTGGGCATCGGGGCGCAGGGCCTGGGCGGCCTGACCACGGTGCTTGATATCAAGATCGCGATGGCGCCGACCCATGCAGCCTCGCTGCCGGTGGCGATGATCCCGAACTGTGCGGCCACCCGCCATGCGCATTTCGTGCTCGATGGCAGTGGGCCGGCCTACTGCGAGCCGCCTTCGCTTTCGGAGTGGCCCGATGTGCGCTGGATGCCGGATACCGAGAAGTCGCAGCGCATCAACCTCGACACCCTGACGCCCGAGCAGGTCGCCGCCTGGACGCCGGGTCAGACGCTGCTGCTGTCGGGCAAGATGCTGACCGGGCGCGATGCGGCACATAAGCGCATCACCGAGATGCTCGCGGCGGGAGAGCCCCTGCCGGTCGATCTGCGCAACCGGGTGATCTATTACGTCGGTCCGGTCGATCCGGTTCGGGATGAGGCGGTCGGGCCCGCAGGGCCGACCACCGCCACCCGTATGGACAAGTTCACCGAGACCATGCTGGCCCAGACCGGCCTGATCGCGATGATCGGCAAGGCCGAGCGCGGGCCGGTGGCGATCGAATCGATCCGCAAGCACAAACGCGCCTATCTGATGGCGGTCGGTGGCGCGGCCTATCTGGTGTCCAAAGCGATCAGCAGCGCCAAGGTTGTGGGCTTTGCCGATCTGGGCATGGAGGCAATCTATGAATTCGAGGTGCGAGACATGCCGGTGACGGTGGCGGTCGACGCCAAGGGCACCTCGGTCCATGACACCGGACCACGCGAGTGGCAGACCAGGATCGGGTTGATCCCGGTCAAGGCCCTCTGAGGCTAAGGCCAGGGCTAAGGAATCAGCCGAGCGCGGCGATGCCTGCCCGCGCGATCTGGGCGTCTTCGGTGGACTTCACGCCCGAGACGCCTACCGCGCCCACCACATGGCCGTTGATCGTGATCGGCACACCGCCTTCGAGCATGCCTTGCAGCACGGGTGCCGACAGGAATGAAGCGCGGCCCTCGTTGATCATCTTTTCGTAAACGCCGCTGTCACGACGGCCAAGTGCCGCACAGCGCGCTTTTTCGGGGGCGATATAGGCAGCGATCGGGGCGACACCGTCGAGCCGGGTCAGACCCAGCAGATGCCCGCCTTCGTCGCAAACCGCGATCGTCACCGGCCAGGCGTTTTTCACGGCCTCGGCTTGTGCTGCGGCCAGAATTTTCGCCACATCGGCGGCTTCGAGCATCATCTTGCTGATCATGGTGGTTAAACCTCACAGGGATTCGGGGCGGGCGCGACGATACCACCATTGCCCGAAAACCCTGAAGCCGGGCCGCCTCAGGGCTTCAGACATGCCCGCGCAAGCGATACCAGATCAATCCCAGGCCCTCGTGCAGCGAGAGCCAGACGGTATCGGCCGAGGATGCAGAAGGCAGCCAGTCCCGGGCATGCGCAAGGTCGGGCGTGCTGCCCCTCCAGTCGTGAGGCGAGGCGAGCACCTTCAGTCCGGCTGACTCGAAGACTGCCTGCGCGCGCGGCATGTGATAGGCGTGGGTGACCAGCACGATCGAATCGATTCCCTGGGCGCGAAGCATGGACGCCGAAAAACTCGCATTTTCGGCGGTATCGCGCGAGCGATCTTCGACCCAGCGAACCGCCAGACCCAAATCGTCGACCAGCACCCGGCGCATCTGTTCGGCCTCCGAATGCGTAAGCCCTTCGGGCGTTCCACCCGACACCAGGATCGGCAGACCGCTTGCTCTCGCCTGCCGCGCGCCGGCCATGACGCGCTCGAGGGTGCGCGAATGCAGACGCTCGCGCGTCGGCGTGAAACGGCCATCGCGAACCGCGCCGCCACCCAGAATCACGATCGCCCGTGGCGGATTCGGCGCTTTGCGTGCCGCCTGCAAGTCGGCGGGCGACAGCGGACGCTGACCCGCCTCGAGGCGACCGCAAATCAGATCTGCCGCCAGGCCGGTGGCGAGCACCCACGCCAGCAGCAGTCCGACGGCGGTCAGCCCCCGCCCGATCACCGGCCTGCGTCGCCACATCAGCACCCCCGCCAGCATCAGCAGCAAAGGTGCGGTCGGGGGCAGCAGCAAGTGCCGCACCAGCAATTTCAGTTCGAAGAGATCGGGCATCGACGAAGAGGGCGGCCAACACAGGCCTGAATCGGCAAGGTGCCCGAGTGTAAGGGCAGACATATCGAGCCAGACCGCGCAGGCGGCATAGAATCGACCGATGGACTCCACCCTGCCCCTTTTGCCCGATCCGCCCGATCCGCCCGACTCGTCAGATTCGTCCGATGCGACGCAGGCGGTCCACCCGTTCTCGGCGCTGCAACCGAACCGGATTCTCGATGCCCTTGAATCGGTCGGGTGGCGAGGAGATGGTCGGCTGCTCGCGCTGAACAGCTATGAAAATCGTGTCTATCAGGCCTGGATGGAAGACGGCAGCGTCGTCGTCGCGAAGTTCTATCGACCGCAGCGCTGGAGCGATGAGCAGATCTTCGAAGAACATGCCTTCACCGCCGAACTGGCCGAGAGCGAAATCACGGTGGTGGCGCCTCTGATTGCCGCAGGCAGCACCCTGCACCACTTTGAAGGCTATCGTTTTGCGGTCTATCCGCGCCGCGGCGGCCGTGCTCCCGAACTCGAGGACCCCGACACCCTCGAGCGGATCGGACGCTTCATCGGCCGCATCCATGCGGTCGGTGCGCGCTCGGCGTTTGCCAGTCGGCCGAACCTTGACATTGCTGCTTTCGGTACCGAGCCGCGCGACTGGCTGCTCGCCCATGCCGACATTCCTGCCGATCTGCTGCCGGCCTGGCGGGCCGCGGTTGATCAGTGCCTGAATGCGGTCGAGGCGGCGTTCGAGCGCACCGGCACGATCAGAACAATCCGCCTGCATGGGGACTGTCATGCCGGCAATGTGCTGTGGACAGACGACGGCCCGCACTTTGTCGACTTCGACGATGCCCGCAATGGTCCGGCCATTCAGGACCTCTGGATGATGCTCTCAGGCACGACGCGCGACGCCACGCGACAGGTCAATGACCTGCTCGAAGGTTATCGGGATTTTTTCGACTTCGATCGGCGCGAGTTGCAGCTCATCGAGCCCCTGCGAACGCTGCGCCTGATCCACTACAGCGCCTGGATTGCCCGGCGCTGGAGCGATCCTGCGTTTCCAGCGGCGTTCCCCTGGTTTGGCACGGCGCGCTACTGGCAGGATCGTATCCTCGAACTGCGCGAGCAACTTGCGGCGATGTCGGAGCCGCCGATCGAGATTCCCTAGTCCTCATTGCCTGGCCCTGACTCCCTGGCCATCAACCGGCGATTGCCTCACGCAGTGCGGTGAGCGCCGAGGCGTCTTCGATGGTCGTCAGGTCACCCGGATCACGACCCTCGCAGACCGCCTGAATCGACCGGCGCAGCACCTTGCCCGAGCGGGTCTTGGGCAACAGGTTGACGAAATAAACCCGGGCCGGCCGGGCGATTGCACCGAGCTGCTGGTTGACCACCGCCAGGACCGCGCCCTCTAGCGCCAGGCGATCGGCGCTCGATGCGGCAGCAGCCGGATCGCGCAGGACCGCGAATCCGATCGCAACCTGCCCCTTGAGCGGGTCAGCCACGCCCACGACCGCGCACTCGGCGACCGCCGGATGGCTGTTGATCGACTCCTCGATCTCGCGTGTACCGAGGCGGTGCCCGGCCACATTGATGACGTCGTCGGTTCGACCGAGGATGAAGTAGTAGCCCTGCGCATCGCGCACGCCCCAGTCGAAGGTGGAATAGACCTGGTGGCCGGGAATGCTCGAGAAGTAGGTCTTGACGAATCGCTCGTCGTCGCCCCATACGGTCTGCATGCAACCCGGGGGTAGCGGCTGCGCGATCGCGATCACGCCTTTCTGATCGGGGCCGAGGGTTTCGCCGGTATTTTCGTCGAGCAGGCGAACGTCAAAGCCGTACATCGGCAGGCCCGGGCTGCCCAGACGAGTCGGTGTGTTGTCGATGCCGTGCGCCACGGTCAGAATCGGCCAACCGGTCTCGGTCTGCCAGTAGTTATCGATGATCGGCTTGCCCAGGCCCTCGGAGATCCAGCTCGAGGTCGGCTCATCGAGCGGCTCACCGGCCAGAAACAAGCTGCGCAGGCTCGACAGGTCGTAGCGCCTGAGCCATTGGGCATCGTGCTTCTTGAGCACCCGGATCGCGGTCGGCGCCGAGAACATCACGGTCACCCTGAATCGTTCAACCAGTTGCCACAGGATGCCGGCATCCGGCCTGATGGGTGTGCCCTCATACATCAGGGTGGCCATGCCGCCGATCAGCGGACCATAGACGATGTAGGAATGCCCGACGACCCAGCCGATGTCGCTGGTCGAGAAATAGGTCTCGCCGGGATTGCCGCAATAGATGTGCTTCATCGACGCGGCCAGCGCCACTGCATAGCCGCCGACATCACGCTGTACGCCCTTCGGACGACCGGTCGTCCCGGAGGTGTAAAGGATGTAGCTGGTTTCGGTCGATTCGAGCCAGACCACCGGCACCTGTGCATCGAGATGCTTCGTGCGCAATGCAGCGTAGTCGTGATCACGCCCGGGCTCGCTGGAAAATGGGGTCAGACCCCGATTGATCATCAGCACGGCCGAAGGCTTGTGGGCCGACAGGCGAATCGCTTCATCGAGCAGCGGCTTGTAAGGCACGACTTTGCCGGCCCGCGATCCGCCATCGGCGCTGATAATCAGGCGCGGCGTTGCATCTTCGATGCGCGATCCCAGACTCATCGAGGCGAATCCGCCAAAAACCACCGAGTGAATCGCACCGATCCGGGCACAAGCCAGCATCGCGATGACCGCCTCGGGCACCATCGGCATATAGATCAGCACCCGTTCGCCACGAACGACACCCAGCGACTGCATCACGGCTGCCATGCGCTGCACTTCGCGGTGCAGTTCGGCAAACGTCAGGATCCGTTCTTCGTCGGTCTCGGTGGAGACAAAGATGAGTGCCGGCTTGTCGGCCTGAGTCGGCAGCCATCGGTCGACCGCGTTGTGGCAAAGATTGGTCGTGCCGCCGACAAACCAGCGCGCAAACGGCGGACGGGAATCGTCGAGCACCTGCGTGAAGGGCGTATGCCAGTCGATGCGCTTGGCCTCCTCGGCCCAGAAGGATGCCGGATCGTCGATCGACTGGCGATAGAACTCGGAGTAGGTCATTGCGTGTGCCTTTCGGAAGTGGTCAGGTCGCCAGCAATCGCACGGCGTCCCAGGGCAGCTCGCACTGCCAGCCGGGGCCCCAGAGCCCGGGCAAGGCACGGATGCCGGGCCCCCTCGGACTCGCAATCGATGGTGCGGTTCGTGCCAGGCCAGCGAGCGCAGCGAGTGTCTGGGATGGATCGACCGGCTGCATGCACAGATCGATCAGCGGGCCGTCATGCTGCGCGCCTGCCTGTCGTCCGGCGGCAAGCAACGCAAAGCGCAGCCCCAGACGGATCGTCTGCGAATAAGGGCCGCATGCGCAAAGCCAGCCTGCCCCGAGCCCATCGAGATACAGCGCGTCGGCGGAGCGAATTCCGGCGCGAAGCCGTACGGTCAGATCGGGCATCTTCGCGGCGCTCAGCCGATACAGCACGGCCGGCGCGGCAGGTGTGGGGCTGATACGCGCGAGTGCCGCCAGAAACCAGCTCTGCAGCGGATCCCCTGGAACGAGCCGGGGCGTGACGACACGCTGGGGAATCGGAATCAAGGGGCTTGAAGACACAACCGTTGCGGGGGTCACCGCGACAGGCGCGGGCCCTGGCATTTGTCGGCTGGCGGCGCCGTCGGCCGAGACGGCGCGTTCATCGAGTTGCCCACGCAGCCAGACCTTGAGCTCATCGAAGCCGTCGCCCTTCACGACGAAGCGACTGGCTCCAAGCGACATGGCCCGGTCACGATGCACCTGATCAACGGCGCCTGACAACACGACGAAGGGCAGCCCTTGAAGCCTGGCGAGTATCGAGCCCCTCACGCGCTTGAGCAACTCGAAACCGTCTATGCCAGGCATTGACAGGTCGCTCAGTACAACGCCGATCGAGGGGTCGAGCAGAAGAATTTCCCAGGCCTGCTGTCCTGAGTCAGCCTGAATGATCTGAAAGCCTTCGCCAAGACTGCGCACCACGGAAGCGCGAACAAACCGGGAGTCATCGACCAGCAGCAGTGCAGAACGCCCAGACTGAGCCGCAAGCGCGGATGGCCCGGGCTGAGGGAGTGATAGCCCGGAGGCGTCGGGCGCGGCAGGCAGCAGGCTCAAGGTCGTCAGGGCCGTCGGCGCGGCGTCTCACTTTGACAGCAATCCAGCATTCTCCTACGCTGCGCAGAATTAACGCCAGAGCATAGACGGATGACCTTTGCCGCCCGAATAACGGCACTTACGATCTGCGCGCTCGGAACCTGCATTACCGGGATCGCCCAGGCAGGACCGTCCCAGGACCGGGCGGTCAAGAAGTCGCCGCCCAAGCAGCAGACGGTCAAGGCGCCTGCGGCGAAGCACCGCGCATCGAAAGCCCTGCCGGTAAAGCCGTCGAAGACCCCGCCGGCGTCCGCCGCGCGTCTGGCGACTGTGGCGACTGTGGCGACTGTGGCGACTGTGGCGGATCCCGGCACGCCACTGTCCGATGTGCCAAAGCTCGCCACGCCTGTGCCTGTGCCGACTGCCAAAGCGCCATCGCCAACCCCCGCAGCGATGGATTTTGCTGCAGAGGTGGTCTTTCGAGCGCTGTCATTGCTTGGCGTGAATTACCGATTCGGTGGCAACACTCCGGCAGCGGGGCTTGATTGCAGTGGCCTGGTGAGACTGGTGTACAGCGAGGTCACCGGACTGACTCTGCCGCGTCGCAGCGACGAGATGAGCCGGGTCGGTGGTTCGGTTGACAGATCCGAACTCCAGCCGGGAGATCTGGTCTTTTTCAACACGCTGCGCATGCCCTTTTCGCATGTGGGCATCTTTATCGGTAATGGTCAGTTCGTGCATTCGCCATCGAGCGGCTCGTCGGTACGGGTCGAAAACATGAACCTGTCGTACTGGCAAAGCCGTTTCAACGGTGCAAGGCGTCTGATTGCCGCGCAGCCGATGGCGACCCCGGGATCGAGCCTGATTGTCGACGCCGACGCCGACGCCTCTGGCATGGCGCGACAGAACGACCTTGCGGCACCGCCCGCGGCTGCGTCACCGGCAACCGGACCCGCGCAAGGAACGCCCGACAACTGGTCACGGAGCAGTGTTTTCATTAACTGAGCGATTTATGGTTTTTTGCAAATGCGAATCTGTCGTATTTGCATTTGATCGAAATCTCTCCTAGAGTGGACAGTCCTTCCTTCGACTGGTCCCGCTTTGATGGCAAACCGATTCTTCACAGCGATACGCATCGCTACTGCAACGCTGACTGCCGCCCTCCTTCCATTTTTCAGCCACGCTGCCGACCCGGTCCTCAATCTCTATTCCGCCCGGCACTACCAGACCGACGAGGCCCTCTACACAAATTTCACCCAACAAACCGGCATCCGCATCAACCGGATTGAAGCGGGTGATGAGGCGCTGCTCGAGCGCCTGCGCAGCGAGGGTCGCAATTCGCCTGCCGATGTGCTTCTGCTCGTGGATGCCGCGCGACTGTGGCGCGCTCAGATCGACGGCCTGTTCCAGCCAATCCGATCCAAGATCCTCGACAAGCGAATCCCACCCGCACTGCGCGGCAAGGACGATGGCCAGGGAGCAGAGTGGTACGCGATTTCGACGCGTGCTCGGCTGATCGTCTACCACCGCGCATCGGTCAATCCTGGCGATATCCGCACCTACCAGGATCTGGCTGGCGCCTCGCTCAAAGGCAAGGTCTGTACACGCTCGGGCGCCCATCCTTACATGTTGTCGCTGATCGGCGCGATGTCGGAGCATCTCGGCGAGGCAGCGACCGAGCAGTGGGCACGGGGCGTCGTCGCCAATTTCGCAAGACCGCCTCGTGGCGGAGACAGCGATCAGATCAAGGCGGTTGCCAGCGGCGAATGCGGCGTGGCGCTTACCAACACCTACTACCTCGTGCGGATGATGCGATCTGATGCACCGCAGGATAAGGCTGCGGTTGCGAAGATCGGCTGGATCTGGCCGAACCAGTCCTCATGGGGCGCTCATGTGAATATCTCTGGCGGCGGCGTGACGAAAAACGCGCCCAATCGCGAGGCCGCCATCAAGTTCATGGAGTACCTGGTGAGCGACCAGGCACAGTCCTATCTGGCCAGCGGTAACAACGAGTGGCCGGTCGTGGCCAGCGCCGTTGCCGACAATCCGACTTTGGCCTCGCTTGGCAAGTTCAAAGCCGACGAGCTTCCGATCGCTCAGATCGGTCGCGCGCAGATCACCGCCGCCAAGATCATCGATCGGATCGGCTGGCGATGAGCAATGCCGGCGCGTGCGCCGGCAAGCCCGATCAAACCGCTGCAATCACCTTGATTTCGACCCGATACTTCGGCGCGGCCAGCTTCGATTCGATCGTGGCCCGAGCGGGTGTGTGGCCGGCCGGCACCCAGGCATCCCAGACCGAATTCATGGCCGGAAAATCGGCGATGTCAGCCAGAAAGATCTGGGCGGACAG
>CAMCXH010000063.1 GCA_945883285.1 Bordetella parapertussis
CAGACCCTGTCTTTTTTCAAATGCCTTGAGCGCGAATCGATTCCACTTGGCTGGGGTGCAGCTGAGGCCGGCACCGAGATGCGCAGCATCGTGCAGACCGGCAACGATGTCTGGACCAATCCGCGTGCCAATGGGTTGGCCAGCGGTGCGATGACCGGTGTTGCCTCTTATGCCGGCATCGCAAGGGTGCGCGAGCTCGATTACGAGCAGCTCGCCAATGCGGCCTTCCCAACCAGTGGTCTGGCGGTGGTGGCACGTCAGGCAGGCGCTGATGTGGCAACCGCTGCCAACCATGCGCTGGCCTCTGGCCGAATGCTGCCGCTCGATCATTTCGCCGGAGACATCAATGGCGATGGCGATCCGCATCTGTGGGCACTTTCGGCTGCCGAGGTTTACTTCAGTCGCCCGCCGGGTGCGCCGGCGCGCACCGAATACGCGAGCCTGTTCAATCCTTACTGGCAGGTTCGGCTGGTCGCGCCGACTGCCGCGCAGCGTGGGGTGGCGCAGGCCTATGTGCGCTGAGACGCGTCGTGATCGGCACGATCAGCACAACAAGCGCGGCCAGCGCGGCCAGGCCCTGCTCGAGCTGCTGGTTGCGATGCTGGCGATCGTGCCGGTGTTCTTTGGTGTGGCGTGGCTTGCGCGAATGCAGGACATGCAGCAGGCAACGATTGCCGCTGCGCGAGCGCTGGCCTTCGAATGCACGGTCAGGCCCCGGGAGTGCAGTGCGGCGGCGCAAGCCACAAGCGACCCGGCCGGCAGTGCTCAAAATGGGCAATCTGCGCATTCCGATAAATTTGCCGCAGAACTGCGCAAGCGGTTGTTCGCCGCGCCGCGCGCGGGCCTGCGCAGCGACGACAACGCCGCCGGCGCAGTCACCGCAGCCAACGGCAATGCGTTGTGGGTCGATCGCACCGGCAAGCCTTTGCTCGAGCGCTTCGAAGACGTCTCAATCGAGATTGCGCCGGTGCGCTTTAACAGTCCGTTTGCATTTGCAGGCGGGCAGGGCGATCGCAGTTTTCCGGGTGCGGTGCGTCTGCTCTCGGAGTTGGGTGGCCCTGGGCGATTCGGCCTCGATCTGGAGGCTGGCTTCATCGATGCGCGAGTGCAGGTCGATGTCGCCCGAAGCCGGCCTGGCGATGGCTGGATCAGACGCATGACCGCGATGCCGCTCACGCTCAAGGCGCGCCTGTCGATCCTTACAGATAGCTGGACCGCGTCCGGGCCCTATGGCGGCGCGCCCGACAGCGTGCAGACCCGTGTCGATGCCGGTGCCCGCTTGCCAGGTATCGAGCCTGCGTTGCGGGCGGCCTGGCTGCCGGTGCGCGGGCTGCTTGGCACCGGCTCGCTGCTGGGCTTCGAGTCGCGCGCAAGCGAGTTCAGACCCTATGAGATTGATGTCGATCGGGTGCCGCCTGATCGGCTCGGCTTGTCAGCCGGTGGTGCTGGCAGCGCCGACCCCGTTACCGATCCTCTCATCGCGACTTTACCAGCCGAACTGCCCTCGGTCGGTGCTAACGCCCCTTAAGTCAAGCGCGCATGGATACCCTGCCCAATAGCTTTCCTGATCGTCTGCCCAAGGCCTCTGCGCCCGAGCTGGTCATGCCCGCAGCGGCCTTCGACAAGCATGCGGTCACGACCCATCGTTTCCATTCCCACGAAGCGCCCGATCAGGTGCTGGCGCCGATGCGCGAGCGATGGCGCAATCAGGGAGTGCCGGTGGTCGAAGCGCGCTCGGGTGACTGGTTGATGCTGTCTGTGCGCTCGGGGCCGGCCATCGAGACCGTGCAGGTTCGGGCCACCGCCTCCGGTACTGAGGGTCTGCGGTCGCGGTGGGTGCCGGTGCGCGACTCGCAAGGCTCTGCGCCTGCAGCCAATCACCTGCTCGATTGGCTGCCATCGGCATCGCGCCTGCTGCGTCGCATCGACCATCAAGATCCTGGGCGCGAGGCAGCGACGCTGGTCGCGCTGGTTGAGGCCTCGCCTTCCGCGGCAGCCTCCCATCTGCGGGCCAGTGCGCAGGCGGCAGGCTTTGTTGCCGATCCGGCGTCAGGCATGCCGGCGCAGCGCGCCGCCTGGTATCGCGGCGGCGATGCGGCATCGGCGTCGGGTGAGGCGCTTGCGCTGCGGCGCGGCGGCGAGTCGGTGGTCGCCACCGTGTCGGCGCATCGCGGCGCGACCGCGGTGGTGATGCACTGGAGTCAGGGGCGATGAGGGGCGCATTGCTTCGTTCGTGTCATCGCCTGCTGATGCGCTCGTCATCGATGGGCCAGGCCGCCACCGACTACCTGCTCGTGCTCGCACTCGTCGCACTTGCGATGAGTCTGGGTGCACAGGGGCCGGTCAACGAACTTGTCGCTGCGGTGGCCGAGCACTACCGACGCTTCACCTGGGCGATATCACAGCCCTGAGTACTGCCATCAACGCAACCTGCGCCCCATCAACCCTATGAAGACAAGACCATGAGACGTCCTTCCATTGACTCCTTTCGCCGCCTCTGGGGCTGGCTCAAGGCCCGTCGCACGCTCGCCATGGGGCTGGGTGCCCTGGCCTTTGGTGGCATCGCGGTGGTGGGTGCGCGCAACTACATTGGCGATCGCCTGGCGCTTGAAAAGGCGCGCCTTGCGCCAAAGAGCGAGATGGTCGAGGTGGTGGTAGCCCGGCGCGATCTGCGTCGTGGCGACCTTGTCGGGCCCGAGACCATGGCCGCGCGATCGATGCCGCGCGAGTTTGCGCCGGGTGGGGCGATCACACCGGCCCGCTTTGATACCGTGGCCGGCGCGAAATTGCAGCTGCCGATGAAAGCCGGTGAGCCGCTCTTTGCGGCCAGCCTGGCCAGCGTCGAGGCCGGCCCGATCTCGAATCGCATCAAGCCTGGCATTCGCGCCATGACCATCGTGGTCGACGAGGTCAATTCGCTCTCCGGCATGTTGCAGCCGGGCGATCACATCGATCTCATGCTGTCGGTACGACCCGCCCCTGCGGCGGGTGTGATGCAGCCCGAGATCACCCGTACGCTGATGCAGGATGTCGCGGTGATGGCGGTCGGTCGTCAGTCGCGGGCGAGTACGAATGACGAGCCCGCCAATCCGCGCGGCTACACCTCGATTACGGTGGAAGTTGATCCTGAGCGCGCGCAAAAGCTGGTGGTCGCGCAGCGCAGCGGCAAGCTCACTGCGGTGCTGCGCAATCCGAACGACCGCATGCCGGTGGGCGACAAGCGGCTGGACGTCAACATGCTGCTCGGACTGCCCACGCCGCAGGCGCCACCGGTGCAGGTCGCCGCTGGCCCGCGTCCTGCGACCGAAGTGATCGTGGGTGGGCGGGGGCCATTGCCGGCGAATAGCGGGCCATCGGCTGCAGGCGGCGTGTCGTCGACTGACGCGGCCGGGCAGCGTTCGCCGTTGCCGAGTTCGCCGACATCGGCTCCCGCATCACCAACGCCAGTCCAACCCGACGCGACCAATCCTTCTTCGCTGCAGCAACTCGAGCGAGCGCTCGAGCCGCCCACTGTCGTCCCGCTCTATCGCTGAGCGGGTCACCGACCCTCATGCCCAGGACCTTTCCCATGCACCTCTTGCCATCTTTCTCAGGTTGCAACGCTCGATTGACGCAACCGACTGCAGCGTCGGTTGGCGCCCGGTTTGCCGCCAGGCATGCCGCGCTGCTTGCCCTTTTCCTTGTCACATCGCTTGCTGCCATGCCGGCAGCAGCGCAGTCGACAAGGTCGTCGCCGGCCTCATCCGTGCCGGTACAGATACCGCCGTCTCTGGAGCCGACCACCGCGACCATCACCCTCTATGTCGGCGAGGCGCATGTGCTCAATGAGCGTGATGTGCGCCGCATGGCGGTTGGCAATGGCAAGGTGATTCAGGCCACAGCGCTGGATGACCGGCAGGTGCTGGTGCTGCCCGAAGCGCCCGGCCAGAGCACGCTGGTGCTCTGGGGCAAGAGCGGGCCCGAGAAGCGCTTCGTCTTCAATGTGATGGCGGCCGACACTGGCCGACTCCTAGCCGAGGTGCAATTGATGCTGGGCGATACGCCAAGGGTGAGCGCGCGCATCGTGGGCGACAAGGTGGTGCTTGAAGGCAGCGATGTGACCGAGGCGTTGGCCGGGCGCATCAGCGAGATCGGCAAACGCTTTCCGCAGGTGGTCAACCTGCTGCCGCGCATCGGCATGGAACGCATGATTGCGATGGATGTGAAGTTCGTCGAGATCCGCCGCGAGTTGCTGCAGGACATCGGCATCAAATGGAATACCTCGGCACAGGGCCCGAATTTTCAGGTGATTGGCGATGCCTGGCGAAGCCCGGCCCTGCGGCCGGGAGGTGCGGCCGAGGGCAGCGCGTTGGAGATTCGCCCGCGCATCTGGCCCTTTGCGAGCAGCCTGTCGATCACCTCGTCGCTGGCCTCGATGATCAACCTGCTGGTGCAAAACGGCGATGCGGTGATCCTCGCCGAGCCGCGCCTGTCGTGTCGATCGGGAGGCAATGCGCGCTTCATTGCAGGAGGCGAGCTGCCGATCCCGATCACCGGGGCGCTTGGCACGGCGTCAGTGGCGTTCAAGGAATACGGCATCAAGTTCGACGTCAGTCCGGTCGCGAGCGAAACCGGTGTGATTGCCGCGCGCGTGGCCACCGAGATCTCATCGATCAACTTCGAGATCGCGGTCAAGCAGATACCAGGGCTCACCAAACGACGCGCCGAGACCGACGTCAATCTGCGCGAAAACGAGACCCTGGTCATTGCTGGCCTGCTCTCTGAAGAGGGCACACGAAACATGGATCGGGTGGCTGGCGCCTCCGAGCTGCCGGTGCTCGGGCCGCTTTTTCGTTCGCGCCAGTTTCGCGATCGTCAGACCGATCTGGTGGTCTTCATCACGCCCCGATTCGTGACCGGTGGCCCGATGCCAGCACAGGGCGCAGCCATCGGACCCACGCAGATGCCCGAGCCGATGCGTCTGCTGCCCCAGGTGCCGCCCGGGCCAATGCCAATGCCCTGGGACGACACGCCGCGCCCGCAAGCCGCGCCAGTAACGCCGCCCGCACCTGTGCCGACACCGCTCGACGTCACCGGAGAAGACCGCGGCACGCCCACCCGCTATCGCGCAAGCCGTGAGCGGCTGCGGATGGTCGACTGAGAAGGCGTCAGAAGATGCTGCTAATCACGATCGAACAAGCCGATCAACCCATGCTCATCCATCGCATTGAGCGACTGCCCTGCCGGATCGGGCGCAGCCGCGATTGCGAGCTGGTGCTCGCAGGATGGCGGGTCGGCCGGGTGCATGCGCAGTTGCAGATCGAGCTGAGCGCCAAGGGCCGCGCGGTGCGCATTACCGATGCCGGTACGCTCGGTGGCACGCTGGTCAACGGCGAGCGCATCACCGATTTCGGCCCGCTCTCGCCACTCGATCTGATCGAGATCGCGGGGCATCGGCTGCGGGTGCAGGTCGCGTCCGATACGCCAGCTGCACAGGGCGATGACCCGATTCCTGCCTCGTCGCAAGACGCGCTGAGCTGGCGCCGTCTGGTGCATCGCCAGGTCTTGCAGACCCTCGATTTGCGTCGACGCGACCTGCGCCTGGCCGATGCCGACGCGCTGCGGATTGAAATTCGCGGCGTGATTGATCAACTGCTTGATGAGTCGATCAACCTGCCCGCGACCATCGATCGCGAGCAACTGATCGTCGATGTGCTGGATGAGTCGATTGGTCTGGGGCCGCTCGAGCGCCTGCTTGAAGACAGCTCGATCAGCGAGATCATGGTCAATGCGCCGGATGAGATCTGGGTCGAGCGGGCAGGGCGGCTGCAACGCCATGCCAGTGCGTTTACTGACGATGCCGCGGTCCGCAGCGTGATCGAGCGCATCGTGGCACCCCTTGGCCGACGCATCGATGAGTCCTCACCGATGGTCGATGCGCGGCTGGCCGATGGTTCGCGGGTCAACGCGGTCATCCCACCGCTGGCGCTGCGCGGGCCGGCGATCACCATCCGGCGTTTTGCCCGCAGCCTCAAGGGTCCCCAAGACCTGATCGACGCGGGCGCAGCCTCAATCGAGATGTTCGATTTTCTGCGGGTCTGCGTCGAGCAGCGGCGAAACATCGTGATCTCGGGTGGCACGAGTTCTGGCAAGACCACGCTGCTCAATGTGCTGTCCAACTTGATTCCGGCGGGCGAGCGGATCATCACGATTGAAGATGCCGCCGAGCTCAGCCTGCGCCATGAGCATCTGGTGCAGCTCGAGGGCCGACCGCCCAATCTCGAGCAGCGCGGCGAAATCACGATCCGCGACCTGGTGCGCAATGCCTTGCGCATGCGCCCCGACCGCATCGTGGTCGGCGAGTGCCGTGGCGGCGAAACCCTCGACATGCTGCAGGCGATGAATACCGGGCATGACGGCTCGCTCACCACAGTCCATGCCAACAGTCCGCGCGATGTGATCTCGCGCCTTGAGGTGATGACGCTGATGGCCGGCATGGATCTGCCGGTCTCGGCGATCCGCGAGCAGGTGGCCGCTGCGATTGATGTGGTGGTGCATCAGGCGCGCTTTGCCGATGGCAGTCGGCGCATCACGTCGATCATGGAGGTCACCGGCATCGAGTCGGGCAGGGTACAGATGCAGCCGCTCTTCGAATATCGGTCTCGTGTCGGCGCGCGCGGCGCCGTCGCGGCGGGCGAGTTCATCGGCTGCGGCAACGTGCCGACCTTCTATGAAGCGCTGCGCGCCTCGGGCCTGGTGCTCAACCTGCGGCCCTTCCAGGAGGTGACACATGGGCGGTGAACTGGTCACTGTGCAGGCGGGTCTGCTGGATGTCGGCCCCACGCCGCGGGACCTTGGTCACCTCGGCCTCGTGCTTGTCGGCGCCTTCATTTCGGTGGCGCTGGCGGCTGCGTCGCTTGTGAATGCGGTTCGCCTGCAGGGCGCCCGATGGCGCGAACGCTTCGGTGCCGACCTCGGCTTGGGGCTGCGTCAGTCCTTCGTCTATCTCGATGTCGACCGGCTCTTCATGCTCAACCTGCTGGCGCTGGGCGCGGCGGCAGGCGGTGTGCTGTGGCTGACCGGCCAGGCACTGGCTGCCTTCATTGCCTTGCTGGCGCTGGGTGCCGTGCCGGGTGTGGCGCTCACCTGGTTGCGTCGTGAGCGACTCAACAAGCTCGCGGCGCAATGGCCGGACGCGGTGATGCTGGTGGCCAGCGCCCTTCGTGCAGGCTCGAGCCTTGCGCAAGGCCTGAGCCAGGCCGCCCGCGAATTGCCTGCGCCGGCAGGGCTCGAACTCGGCCTTGCGGTTCGCGAGCAGCGCCTCGGTGTGAGTCTGGACGAGGCGATGGCGCATCTGGAGCGCCGCGTGCGGCTCGAAGCAGTGACGCTTTTTGCTGCCTCGGTGCGCATCGCGCAGGAGACCGGCGGCAACTTGGCTGAGACGCTCGAGCGCCTGGCTGACACCCTTCGCCGCAAGGCATCACTTGAAGGAAAGATCGATGCCCTGACCGCGCAAGGTCGCATGCAGGGATGGGTGATGGCGGCACTGCCGCTCGCGGTGGGCGCAGCGCTCTTTGCGATCGAGCCGCAGGCAATGAGTCCGCTGGTGACCACCTGGCAGGGGTGGTGCGTGTGTGCCGGGGTTGTGCTGCTCGAAGGCCTGGGGCTGTTTTTCATTCGCAAAATTGTGAGCATCGATGTCTGATCCCGAGTTGCTTATCGTGCTGGTGGCTTTCGCCTGCGCGGCGGTGTTGTGTGTGCTGTGGCTGCGGCAGGTCTTGCTGCATGCGCCGGTGCAAGACCCACGCTGGCGCGACAAGCCGCCGCTGCTGTGGCGTGCGAGCGGGCCGCTTGTGCGAGGCATGGCTGCATCGATCGAGCCGATGATGCCGGCGCGACTGTCGCGTCAGTCGACTTCGCTGCTGCGTCAGGCAGGCCTTGATGCTGCGATCACGCCGGGCGAATTGATCGCGGGGCAAATGCTTGCCGCGATCGTGCTTGCTGCGCTTGTGTGGTGGGTGATTCCCGATGCGCTGACTGACGCTGACCCAAGCCGATCTGGCAACACAGCGGATAACCCCTGGTCGATGCCTGCGGTGCTGCTTGCAGCAAGCCTTGGTGCGTTCTGGCCGCTGGCCTGGATGCGCGAGCATCGCTCAAAGCGCCTGCGCCGCATCTCTCGCGCGCTGCCCTTTTACCTCGACATCGTGACCTTGTCGGTCGAGTCGGGCACCAACCTCACCGGTGCCTTGTCGCACGCAGTGGCCAAGGGCCCGGCAGGCCCCTTGCAGGTCGAGCTCGAGCGCGTGCTGAGTGACGTGCGTGCCGGGCGTACGCGCGCCGAAGCCTTGCGAGCGTTGGCAGAGCGCATCGACCTGCCAGCGATAGCGAGCTGGGTCGCGGCGCTGGTGAGTGCCGAGCGTCAGGGCTCGAGCCTTGGGCCGATCCTGCGCGCGCAGGCCGAGCAACGTCGCCAGGAGCGCTTTCAGCTGGCCGAAAAGCTCGCGATGCGCGCCCCGGTCAAGATGCTTTTTCCCCTTTTGGTGTTCATTTTTCCATGCACTTTCGTATTGCTGCTTTTCCCGGTGGCAGTGCGATTACTCGAGGAGGGTTTGTTGCGATGAATGCGGTGATGGTGCCGGTGTTTCGAGCGCGTTCGCCCTGGGCGCGGCTCAAGGGTCTGTTGGGCAAGGAGCCGCTTCCGGCGGGCAGCGGTCTGCTGATCGAGCGGTGTCGCGCGGTGCATACCGTTGGCATGCGGCGCG
Source organism: Bordetella parapertussis (assembly GCA_945883285.1). Classification (GTDB taxonomy): domain Bacteria; phylum Pseudomonadota; class Gammaproteobacteria; order Burkholderiales; family Burkholderiaceae_E; genus UBA4615. The sequence goes on from CAMCXH010000063.1 coordinate 8,745, forward strand.
CGATCGATGTGGTCTTCGTCGGATCGAACGGACAAGTGGTCGAACTGCGTCGCGGCGTCGGGGCAGGGCGATTCGCGTGGTGTCGCGAGGCCGCCGGCGTGCTGGAGCTTGCGGCGGGCGATGCCTGGCGGCTGGGGCTATGGAAGGGCTGTCGCGTGCTCTTTATCGATCAGGAGCGCCGCGCATGAATATGACCCAAAAATGGTGGCTGGCTGCGGCACTGATGTGTGTCAGTGCGGTGAGTGTTCAAAGGGCGCGGGCTCAGGAGGCGGGAATACTGGAGGCAGTGGGCGGGGCGTCGTCGATTGCGCCTGCCTCCACGACCTCGCCTGCGTTCTCGTCGAAGTCTGGCTCATCTTCACAGACTGCATCCCCACTGCCGATGACGCGCCCGGTCGATCCCGTGACGATCGCCCGGGTGGCCGACGAAGCCGAGCGTGCTTACCAGGCGCGCGACACCGATCAGGCCTTGCAGGGGTTTCGAACCGTCGTCGAGCTCGATCCTCTGAATGTGCAGGCCTGGCTTCGACTGGGCAATCTGCATCAGCAGGCCGCACGCGTCGATGAGGCGCTGTCGGCCTATCAGACAGCGATCGCGATTTCGCCGCAAGGCCCACCGCAGCGCGAGGCCCGTGGCAAGGCCTTGCTCAATTTGGCGCTGTTGAATGTGGCGCGTGCCAGTCGTGCCATCGACGAGCTTGATGCAATGGGTCTTGGCGGTTTCAAGCCGGCGCGCGACGACACCGCGCTTCAGGTGGGTGCCCAGCGGCATCGCGCCTATCGCAGCGCGAAAGCGTCTTTCGATGTGGAGGCGCCACCCGCCTTCGAGCCCTATACCGTCGATCGATGGATCGCCCGCACGCCGCGGACCACAGTTCGTCGGGAGGTCGCACGCCCGGGGGTGATTGATCCGATAACCGAGACACCGTTGCCGCCGATTCCATCGGTACCGACCCTGCGGGGCTTGCCGGCCCCGCCAGCCGCAATAGCCAAATGACGCCCGTCGTACGATCAAACGCGCGCAGTCGCGGCATCTCGATGGTCGAGTCGCTGATCGCGCTCCCACTGCTTTTCATCGTGGGCCTTGGCGCTGTGCAATTTGCACTCGTCATGCATGCGCGTCAGGCCCTCAACTTTGCGTTGATCGAGGCTGCGCGTGCCGGAAGTGTCGGGCATGCTGAGGTCGGCGCCATTAGGTCGGGCTTGTCGCGCGGTCTGGTGCCCTGGCTCTACGGCGCGAACGATCTTGGTGAATACGCGGTCAATCTGGCGCGTGCTGCTGTTCACATCAGGCAGGGCGAGGCAATTGGCTGGATGCGTGTGGCGCAACTCTCGCCCACCCACGCGTCATTCGATGACTGGGCCGAGCCCGCACGTGATGCCAACGGCGGCTTGATGGCCGATATGCGCGAAATACCGAATGACAATCTGGTGGCGCGAGCCGAAGCCATTGGCGCGCCGGCGGTCGGTGCCTCGTCGGGCCAGACCCTGGCTGATGCGAATCTGCTGCGCTTGCGGCTCGACTATGGCGTGCCGCTGGTGGTGCCTGTGGTGGGGCGTCTGATCTCGTCGGCAGTGAGAGTCTGGAACGGATGCGAGATCCGATCGCCCAAGCGTATTGGCCTCATCAGGCTGGATGCGCCACAGGTCAACCTGGGGCCACGACCCTTTCCGTGTGCGATGTATGGAAACGGGATCGCCGCGGCAGCGGGCGTCGCAGCCGACACCCCTCGACTGCCGATGAGCCTTGTTGCGACGGTCAGGATGCAGTCGCCGGCGAGGCAGGGTGGTGAGGGTGGCATCAGTGAGTCGGGTGATGGGGGTGAGCCGATTCCTGATGTCGGGTTGTCGCAGCCCGGCCCATCTCAGGTCGCCTCTCAATCATCGGCATTTGAACCGCCTGTCGCTCGCGTCCCGGATCTCATGTCAAGTCAATCAGGCGGCCCGGTCTCCAGTATTTCGTCCGCACCCAACTGGCCCAGCCAATCGGCAACGCCATCGAGTCTGCTTCAAACCCTTTTAGATGCCGAGCCGGCAAATGATCCTTCAGTCTGCAGAATTCCAGACGGCTGATGAAGGCTCGCGCAGGGCTTGAGCGACCGTTGCCAGCATCAGGTTCAAAGAGCGCCAGGTACGAGGCAGCAAGCATGCAGCCGGACCGATTTCACGAGATCGCTTTCGATGGCGGATTCCATCCGCTGAGCGTTCGGCACCGTTGTTGCCGCGATCGAAGATCATCGTCTTGGATATGCCCTCGGCAAGAATGCTGACCTGTGCAATGGGCACTTCGAGCGTGAGTTAGTCGCAGCTTTTATCGGGCATCAGGCGCAAGGCACCATGCAAACTGCTTTGAGCATGGCCGGCGCAGCCACCTCGACTCCGAGCCAATGTGGGGGTTGGAGCCTTGCGCTTGAAGATGCACACGACTCTTCGCGCGTGCAACCCATGCTGTTTGTTCTGCCTATTGGCGGTCATTTCGCCAGCAATGCATCGGCAAGCATAGGCCGATGATCAGATCCAAGCGAACTACCAGCATGGGACGAAACGGCTAGCCATTCGCTGGAAAAAAATATATGGTCAATTCTTATAAAAGAAAACCCTAGCTGTAAATCATGTCCCTTCGTGTATCCAAAACCAAGTCCACGCTCGGAAAACGCGTTCTTTAAACCGAGTTTGGTGAACGGGGATATCACGATCGATCTACCCGGCGCATTGAAGTCGCCGCCAAGGATAAAGGGAAGCTTTTCTTGTGACACTGCTGCAGCAAGTCGCTTGGATTGAATTTCTCGATCTAGAATGTTTTTATTGACCAGGTCTTGAAAATTGGATTCAAGATGCCGCATTGCGTTCAGTGCTTCCCGCGGAGTACTGAGATGCGTGTTGTATACCGCAAACCGTGAAGTTCCGTTAGATACCTCGGCTCGCACGTACGCGGGCCGCTTCCAATTATCATTCGATAACTTCGGTAGATCGGCTCTGATGAAATTGGAAATCTCGTAGATGCTGGCTATCGCTAGGTCATCGCTTGAGGCAATGTTCCAGGCAGGTAATGAGGCTCGGAAATTACGCAGAAAGTCTGGTGAGAATTCTTGAAATAGAATAACGCTCGGGCTCTCATCAATAATAATCTGCATTAACGCATCGCTATCTTTTCCTCCGGCAATATTGTAAGTCATGAAACGGATTGGCGCGACAGTCGTATTTGCGTTGCTGCCAAACAGTCTGCCAGTAAACCTGAAGTCCATTAGAGCCAGTACGATAAAAATCAGCACCAGCGAGCAACGCATGACTGCTGCGAGTTTTGCGTGTTCGAGAAGCAGCGACCCGATAAGCAGGGGCGCGATGGGGATTGCCCAATAGCCCTGTGGAAGGTACAGGTTCGCGAAAGTTAATGCGTAGCTTTCGGGCCCCAGCTGACTGAAAACAAATATCAGAATCAGCAGGACGAAATAAGCGTAAGTGAGGTTTCTGAAAGCTTTGCGAGGTATTCGCATTCGACTTGACAATGATAAAAACAGATTTTAGCTGGTGTTGGCTGGCAGGCGCGCGCGAAATCTATCTGTGTTTTCTTGTTACCGCGTCTCTTGCTTTTTTAAGATCGGCCTCCGGTCGTTATCCCATGCAGGGCCACCCGATTATTGGATCGCGGCGACGCGCGGTTAAGGTACTGATCTTCCCTACCGCTTCAGCGGCAATGCCTAGAAAGTTGACGCCGGAGTCTAGCCGATGAGGGCCGGATGACAACGCGCTCATCAGGAGACAATCTCACTGCAACTGAACACGTCGGCTTGAGCTTTATCCTGCGCGGCGTAACCATGCCCGTGGCATCGTGCTTCAGGTGCTTGGTAACCGGCCTCAAGGTGACGCTCAAGGCGATCAAGCTGAAGGAGATGGCTCAGTAAGCTGCCCCCTCCAAAGGCTGGTGGGTGTGCGCAGGAGGGCCATGCTCGGACGGCCGAGTCTGTTTTCATTCGCAACACAGTGCGGATGGGTGTCGATCGCGCGCTCCCGATCGTGCTCGCCGCTCCCGCCTGAGTGGTGGTGCAGCGAGCCATGCCGCTGCGAGGAATGGCTGAAATATGATCAAAGCTTGTGAGGGTGTGCACAAAAGAAGTTTGCCTGCCGATGTACGCTTGCGGTGAAGCAATCGACCACACGAAATCCGCTTTACCTGATTCAAGCGAGAGCAATGTGCTTCGTTCATCCAACTCCGCAGCCGTGACCCGACCCACGACGAGACCATCGACGAGCCCCACGCTTCTGGCGCTGCTCTTATCTCTTGCGGTTTTGCTGTTTGTTTTCTATCCCTCCTGGCACGCGCTGGTAAAGGTTTGGGACGCCTCAGAGACCTATGGTCACGGTTTTCTCATTGCGCCAATTTCCCTGTGGCTGATCTGGCGAAAGCGAGATCAGTTGCGCAATTCGACAATCAAAGCGTCGTGGTCTGGGCTGTTGGCGGTCGCTGTGTGTTGCTTTGCGTGGGTTGCTGGCGTCCTGGCCGGTGTCAATGTCCTGATTTATGCAGCGATCGTTGGGATGGTCGTGTCGACCGTCATCGCTGTAGCGGGCTGGGATTTCGCAAGCAAGATTGCATTTCCACTCGCATTCCTGTTTTTCATGGTGCCTGCGGGCGATCCGATCAATCCACTATTGATGGAATACACCGCGCGCATGACCATTTGGGCTGTGCATGCAACTGGAATTCCTGTCTATCGAGAAGGACTGAATTTTACGCTTCCGACCGGAAGCTGGTCAGTTGTTGAGGCCTGCAGCGGTCTGAGATACGTGGTCGCCGCGGCTGTTCTGGGCTCCCTGTTCGCTTATCTGAATTTTTCGAGCTGGATCCGGCGGGCTGTGTTTTTCGCGGCTGCGCTTGTCGTCGCTGTGATCGCAAATTGGATGCGCGCCTACTTGATCGTCATGGTGGGCCATCTGAGCAATATGCGATGGGGCGTTGGCGACGATCACGTGGTCTATGGATGGGTGTTTTTTGGGTTGACGATGTTCATTCTTTTTGCAATGGGCTCTCGCTGGCATGACGAAACCAGGGTTGTGACCTCCGGGCCAGATAAAACAACAACCGTTTCTGGTCTGGAGTCCAGGCATTTTGGTAATGGCTCGCCAGGATTTGACCTTCGTGCCTTGTATGTGCTGTTGCCTTTGATCGCACTGCTCGCACTGACTCCGTCGCTGGTTCACGAACTTCAAAGAGTTGCGATCAAAACCGATGTATTGGCAAGCCTCAATAAGAAATTCAATCAACTTGATTCATCAGGGCTGACGTTACAGCCGAAGTTCGATGGCGCGCGCTCGACCTTGCAGGGCGGACTCAATGATGCTGCCCGGACCGAGGTCTTTGTTGCCTATTTTGCTGATCAGCGCGACGGAAATGAGATGATCGCCTACGGAAATGGCGTGTTTACTGAAGATGATAGATCCTGGAAGATTCTGAATCGGACGGACCGTTCGGTATCAGTCAACGGTAATGATATGCGGGTACGTGAGTGGCAGGTAGCAAACAATAACCAGCTCAGATTGGTTTGGTCATGGTTCACGGTCGGAGATCATCGGGTCTCTTCGGAATATCAGGCTAAGGCGCTGACTGCCTGGACGAGCTTGATTGGAAAGGGGGATCATTCAGCTGTTTCGGTGGTTTCGACAATCGTTGCTGCAGACTCGTCAGGGACGCCGGACGCTAATTCAGAGAAGAGTCTGATGGATGCAAGATCGAGACTTGAAGGTGCCAGTAGACCGATACTGGAAGGGCTCAGTTTATCCAACCGCTAAATAGTGTCCATTGTTCACACTGAAGGGCTTATTCTTCCGCGGATTGACGCTTTGAGATTCCGAATGGTGTTTTCCAGCTGCAGCAAAGCTCTGGGGCGCCAGAAAATCAAGTCGAGCATCTCCCGTTGATTGGTGCAGAGGCGTTCTTTGTAAAGATTCTGGCCGGCGAGAAAATCATAAGTATTGGCGCCTGCCGACAGGTAATGCTCAATCGTTAGCCAGTGTGCGAGCATTCCAGGGCGATATTTCTCTGCAGTTGAGTAGTCAATCCCGCTCAGATAAAAACCGACATGTCCCTTGAACTTCAGGTTGTAAAGATAGGCAATCGGTTTTTTGCCTGCGCTTAGTCGAAACAGGTCAATGTCGCCGCTGTCAAAGCTGCTGCGAATCAGGTTTTCGTGGAAAGCGACGAATTTCGGATTGTCGAACCCGATTAATTTCTTGCTGCTTGGCCATCTGGCTTTGTGAAGCGGCGAGAGATCGTGAAGCCAACGTAGTGCTTCTGCTGTGTTCGAGGCTTTTTCCAGGCATGTTGGGCCCAGGTCTGCCTCAAGCGCTCGCAGCGAACGCCTGAGCTGCTGTCTGGTGTTTGCCGAGCGGGTTGCCAGGTAGTCACCGCTGAATTGATCTCTCACTGCACAGAGGTCAATCGAATAAGTCGGTCTGCGCCTGAAAACCCGCGCGTTTAATCCAAGATTCTTGGCTATTCGCGCTGCCGAAAGGCCATGCTCGTCAATCAGACCTGAGAATCGGAGCTCATCCCAGTTCGGCAGCCGAAGCAGGTGGTCGAGCAACGCACTAAATGAATCCTGGAAATTCGATCTGCTTGTATTGTAAAAACCGTTCAGCTCGATCGTTATCTCATCGAAATCCTGATCAGTCGACTCGTTGACTGCGATGACTCTGGATCTGAGTAACGAGTGTCGAGTCTCGGTCCCGACGCCAATTAATACAAGGCCGAGATCTCGGCGATTGTCGCCGAGTTCAATCTTATCAAAGCGACAGTGTCCTTCCCAGGTCTGCTCGCACGCACCTAGCCAATGTGAGGACAGGAAAAAACTGTCGCCGGAATCATTTGTCACAGGAGACAGAGGCAGGGGAGGAGGCCGTTATTGAACGAATGTTCAAGACGCACTGCCATGCTTGATCTGCGAAACAAACTGAGCCAATTGCAGCACATTATTCCGCCACTGTCGTTCGGTTCGGATGTATTCCCTTGCATTTTCGCCGACGCGCTTCAATTCATCTGCGTTCTGGCTCAGTTTCAAAACTGCTTCGACTGTCGCTTCAATATCTTTCGCCTTGAACATCCATCCGTTCTGGCCTTCCTTCAGCACTTCCTTGATTGGTTCAAAATCGGGAGCTACCGCAGGAATGCCAGCGGCCATGAATTCAAATAGCTTGACTGGAGAGGTGTAGTCGCCTGCACTTGGCAAAACAGCCATATCCATTGCCGCAAGAAGCCCCGGCACTTCTTTGTGGGCAACTCGGCCCGTCAGAATGATTCTGTTTTGAAGGTTGTGCTCTTGTACGTATCTGGTGACTTTCGGATAGGTTTCGCCATCGCCGACCAGCAACAAGCAAAGATGCTGCGAGTCTTCAAGTCGCTTCGCGATGGTGTAGACGAATTCATCGATTGCATGCCAGGGAACAAATGCGCCGAGGTACCCACAAACGACTTTGCCTTCCACTCCCAATTTGGCGCGGGCAGCATGACGCTGTTCAGGTGTATGACTGAACTGCGCGATATTTGCGGCGTTCGGTGTGACGATCGATTTTGCGATCGAACCGTATTCTGCGCTGATCCGATCTCTGAAAATCTGGGAGACGAAGACAAGGCCATCAGCGTTCTTGAAAATGAACCGCTCGATGATGGTGGCTATAGATCGAAAGAATAGTGGCCTGACCCTCTCGACGATAGCCGAGTCATTGACCTCGAACACTATCGGAATGCCCCTGGATTTTGCGATGAGAATGGTGACGAACATATAGAGCGAATAGCGCTCGTAAATCAGCTTCACATCCCGATTTGCCCAGAGATATTTCATGATCCGCCAACCGGCGACCGCGTTATAGGCAAGCTCGGTCAGCTCAAACAGCGGCTCAGGAAATTTTGCGACGCTTTTCATCAGTCTTGTCGCCTGGGTCGTAGGCGACATGGCGGCAGGCGATGAATAGGGGTCTGCACCGGGCAAAGACATGACATCAACCGGCACACCCTCTGCGCGCAGAGCGTCCGTAACCCCTCTGATGTGTACCCCCTCTACAGCTTTACCCTGCGTTCGATGGTGATAAAGCACTCGGCCAAGTTCGTCGAACGGTGGCGACGTGGTTCGGTTGCCTTTTTCGATGCCAAGTTCTGGTGTGATGAGCGTCATTGATTTTGCTGACATATTTATGCGGCGATTTTGCTGATTGATTGCTGTCAAGGGTTTGTCGGCGGAGCAGGGCGGCAATCGCTTTGTCAAAAACTTCAGCCAATGCGCTTTAGCCAGCTTTCAAATCACGCGCCACTCTTGGTACGTAACTTGGCCTTGGAATCAAGAAGTCTCTGAATGCGCCAGGATCCCCGTCATGCCCGGCTTCTGCGGCTTTGATGATGTTGTAAGTTTCCCGGGCGCTGACATAATGTAATTTCCAGTCAACACCATCGTTAAATCGCGTCTCGAGGTAGGTGAATGCGTCATTCATCGGCTGGCCCAGAAGTGTCGGCATATCCGGCTCCTGTGTTCCGTGCGTATGAATCTTGACCACCACCCATTCAGGCCGACCTTCAACATGGATACCCATATTGACCCACTCGTCGATGCGCTTTTTGGTGGGTGGGCTGCTGGTTCTGATATCTGAATTTTCGATCCGAGGAAGCAGCCCGAATTTCCGGTTGTGCCACATCAAACCGAGAGGACCCTGGATGATCATCAAATCATGTGGTTGGGGCTTGCCGACGCGGACTCGGTTGCCGGAGTTATGCGATTTGGGTTTGTGGGGGTCATCGATAGCGTAATAAATCGAATTGATGGTCTCGGTCTGACAAGGATCAGGTGCTGCCGGCAAGGTGAAATCGGCATAACACCCTTCTTCTTTCAGCACAGTGATCTCGTTGTCGACACCACACCAACGCCCATCGGGCCGACTGTTATCGAGCGCCCAATTTCCGTGAATGAAACACCACAACGGTTGACCGGTTGTGGTGTCGACCGGAAGCGCGCCGTGATCGTCGACAAGACACCGAGTAAATGACCGAAGGGACTCGCGAAGACCGGCTTCGGTGTCGTTGTCATGGTGGAGGTGAATCTCAATCTCGCCTAAACCATCCCGGCAAAGTCCGACCAGCGAATCAATATGCTCAGGCCGATACTCCTCACCCGGAAAAAAGAACGAATGAATCGGTTGCCTTCCA
>CAMCXH010000064.1 GCA_945883285.1 Bordetella parapertussis
TGGTTCATCAAAGATTTCCAGAATTCGTCCCGAGGCGGCCAAGGCTATCCGGCTGCCCAAATCGACCCCCCATCTGGAGAATTCTCATGAAGTTTTGCAAAACCCTGATCGCGTCGGCGCTGGCTGCCGCTTCGATCGCTCCGGCATTCGCCGAGATCGCCGACACCTACAGCACCACCGGCAGCGAACTCTTCCTGGTCGTGAGGGCTCTGTCCGGCACGACCGAGTACACCTACACCAAGGACCTGGGCATCACCTTTCAGGACTTCCTGCCCAACAACAAGTTCGCGCTCGACAATTCGCTGAACCTGAGCTACTCGCTTGGCAGCGACAGCAACTGGACCGACTTCAAAACCGCGACCAACCTGACCTCGGCCAAGTGGGCGGTCTATTCGATCTACAACAATTCGACCCTGGATACCGACGGTATCGGTTCGATCGGTATGTTGATGACCACCAACAAGCCTGCCAGCGGCATGCTGGGAACCACGACGACCAATCGTCTGAACGACACAAAGCTGCAGACGGCCATCAACAACGAGACGGTTTTCATCTCCAAGACCAACACGCTGGCCGGTCAGGTGGGCGTCGCCAACGGCTCGAGCCTTATCACGGGTACTGCCAACGGCTCGTGGACCTTCTCGAAGCAGGCCTTCTACGGTCAGTCGACCTCGTCGACCACCGCTACTTTTGCACCCACCGGCAACATCGGCGACACCCTGCGCTTTGCTGCGGCCTACAACAACGGCGGAGCCCAAACCGCGACCGTTCAGAACTTCTCGTTCGAGGGCCTCGACTACGCAGCGATCGACAAGTACGTCTCGACCTGGACCCTCAACAACGACACGCTCGCCTTCACCGCAGCCGTGCCGGAACCCGGTGAGTGGGCTTTCATGATGGCCGGTCTTGGCCTGGTGGGCATGATCGCCCGCCGCCGCGCTCGCGCCTGATCACCCATAACGCAACTCTCAAACCAATTCAGGAAACAACATGAAACGCACACTCATCAGCACCGGCCTTGTTGCCGCTTTCGGTCTGCTTGGTAATGTCCAGGCTCAAGGTATTTCCGCCGCGGCCGCCCTTGCCGCACCTACCCAGTTCTTCATGTCCGGCGCGACTGCCAATGTGGCCACGATTGTCAGTGCGGTCAAGACCGCCATGTGCGAAAACGGTTCGACCCAATACAACCCCAGCGGCTCGAATGCCACGAGGTTCATTGCGGTTGCCTGCAATTCACCATTGGCTGGTGGCAATGCAGTGTTCTATTACACCTCTCTTGGTTCGAACTTCGGCGTCAACCCGCCGCTGTACAACGGCACCGGCGTCAAAACCCCCAAGCTCGACCTGAACACCTGCACCGGAACAACCTGCAGTGGCTGGACCTCAGACGCGAATTCCACAATTCCGGAACTCGGCTACTCGGACATTAATCCGCTCGCCTTCACCGGCCCGAACACCCCGACCGCGGCGGCGCTGAACACGGAATTCAATTCGCTCTTCGGCAATTTTCAAACTGCTTACCCCGCGCTCTTCAATGCGATGAAGGAAGATTCGGCTGCCAATGGGGATACCCAGATTTTTCCGGTCAACGGCATGACGTTCGCCATCCTGATCAGCAATACGCTGGCCACGGCGCTTGGCGGCACGGCTAACAGCTATCCGCTGGGCCTGTCGACCAGCCAGAGCGTTTCGACCCCGACCATCGCTGGTCTGATGGGTGGTGCCTACACGACCGGCGCCCAGGCTCTCTCCGCCCTGGGCATCGCTGACCCGTCGCCCAGTAACGTCACCAAGGTTGCTGTGTGCACCCGCCCTGCCACCTCGGGTACCAAGGCCTGGGCCAACATCTTCTTCCTCGGTGCTGGCGGTGCACCGAAAGCCGCCAATGCGACCGCTGCCGCCTCCGGTGGCAACTGGTCGGGCCAGCAGGTCGCGATTGTCGAGAACATCGGTTCGTCTGACCTTCGCACCTGCATGAACAGGGCGAGCGCCCAGGGGATCCCGGCGATCGGTATCTCCAGCCTCGAGGTAGCCCAGCTGCCCTTGGGTACGACGCCCTCGTCGGCCACCACTGGACTCAGAACCGACACCACCTATGCAGTCGCTCGCATTGACGGCGTCTCGCCCGATAACGCAGTCGTCGGCGATCGGATCAATACCCGCAACGGTCTTTACACCTACGTCGGTGAAGCGACCATGCAAAGCCGTGGTGACCTCAGCGCTACCCAGGACGCCATCAAGGACGCCATCGTCGCCGCGCTGAACAGCTCGAGTGTCTGCGCCCTTTCCGGCCCGACCACCCTTCCTGACGGCAATGCCGGTAATGGCACCGGTTGCGAGACCAAGTGGTCGCGCTCAGCTGACGCCTTCGCCCGCCCGGTGACGGCTTCGGGCGAGTAATCAGCGCCCCAAGCACGACTTTGCAAAGCAGTTCAGACGACGCAAGCACCGCCTGAACTGCCGCAGCGAATCGGCTGAAGTACAGACCCCGGGGAGACCCGGGGTTTTTTATTGAATCGGTGTTTGGTCGGTCTTAGGCCGAACGAATCAACTTGTTTGCTCACCTGAGATCCGTTCGGGGATGGGCCGTTGCTGTGACGAAATACCGCGCTCCTACACTTCGCCTCACTTTGCCTGCATGCAGATTCCACTCTGGAAAACACCAGCAGGAATGCATGTGGCGCCTCCATTCAACCCATTGATCAGTCGTTCGTGACTGGTGCTACCACGCAGTGACTCCTGAGCCGCACAACTCGCGCCTGATTGAAGGCAGATGCATCGCCGCCCTCGCCTTGTTTGCGTTGGCAGCGGTCGTTGGCGTGCCGCGAGCGATGGCGCAGCAAGCCGCCCCCCCTGCGCAATCGGCTGGCGCCAAAGACGCTGTGCCGGCAGCCGAATTTGATGTGTTCGAATTCTTCGTTGAAGGCAACTCGGTACTGAGCGCGGCAAGCATCGAAAACGCGGTCTATCGATTCATGGGCGAAAAGCGTTCGCTCACCGATGTACAGAATGCCCGCGAGGCGCTCGAGGCCGCCTATCGCGACCGCGGCTATCTCGGCGTGTCGGTGCTGATTCCGCAGCAGCAGGTCAAGGACGGCGTGGTTCGCCTCGAAGTGGTCGAGGCCAAAGTCACCCGCACTCGCGTCAAGGACGCCCAGTACACCTCGCCGGCCTGGGTGCGCGAGCAGCTGCCTTCGGTGGCCGAAGGCACGGTGCCGAATTTCAACCGATTCGAGTCCGAGCTGGTGGGCCTGAACAGGATGAACCTGCTCACCGCCACGCCGCTGCTGCGCCCGGGTGCCGATGCCAGTGCGCTTGATGTCGATGTGCTGGTCGAAGACCGCAAGCCCTGGGCACTGATCGTCGATCTGAACAACAATGCCGCGGTCAATACCAAGCCCTTGCGACTTGGCGTGGCCGGGAGCTACAACAACCTGTTCGGGCTGCGCCACAGTCTTGGCGCGCAGTTCGTGGTCTCGCCGCAGGACACCTCGCAGGTCAAGCTCGGCACGGTCAATTATTCGGCGCCGTTGGGCGGGCCTGACGACGCCACGCTCACCGCCTACTACCTGCGTGCCGACAGCGGCACGCCCACCTCGATCGGTGGCCTGACGGTGGTCGGCAAGCAGTCGATTGCGGGTCTGCGCTATGTGAATCCGGTGCCTGCCCGACTCCGGCTTCAGCAGGCGGTGTCCTTCGGTGTCGACTACAAGCAACTCGACCAGGGCGAGCTGACACCGGATGGCGGCACGAGCCGAGTCACCTATTTGCCGTTCTATGCCGGCTATAACGCGGTGCGTCCCACCCCGGGTGGGCTGTCTACGATTGACCTGTCGACCGGCTTTTCGATCAGCGGCGTGGGCAGCGACGATGCCGAGTTTGCCGCCCGTCGCTATGGGGCGAGTGCCAGCTACCTGACCCTGCGCGGCGACCTCAGTCATGAGACCCGTTTCGACGGCTGGTCGCTGCGCGGCCGGCTGGCAGGCCAATACGCCAATCAGCCGCTGATCCCGTCAGAGCAATACACCCTGGGCGGCATGAATTCGGTGCGCGGCTATTACGATGCCGAGCAGATCGGTGACCGTGGCTATCTGGTCTCGATCGAAGCGCGAGGCAATCGCCTCGACCCCTTGAGCTTACTGCGGCAAAAGCCCGCCGCTGCGGCCGATGCCACCCCAAGTCCCGGCAGCAGTTTCTCGCTGATCCCGATCGCCTTTGTCGACGCCGGACTGGTCCGCATCCTCGATCCGCTGCCGAGTCAGATCAGCCAGTATTCGCTGGCCAGCGTGGGGCTTGGCTTTCGTTCCAATGTCCTGGCAAAGACCTCGCTCTCGGTGGATGTCGCCCGCGCCTTGCGCTCGGGCAGCTTCACGCAGGAAGGCGACTACCGCGCCAACTTCCGCCTGATTGCGGAGTTCTGAGTCATGCGACGCTACCTGACCCGATCCCTCCTTGCGCTCACCGGCAGCCTGCTGGCCGCCAGTGCGATGTCGGTGCGCGCGCAGGCGCTGCTGCCCGGCACCGTCGCCGGCACGCGGGTCGTGCCGGGGGTCAAGAGCTGGGTCGGTGCGCAGCCGGGCGGCGTGACCGTCAATCCGGATGGCAGCCGCGAGATGCTGATCCGGCAGACGCAGTCGCGCGCCACGCTCAACTGGACACAGTTTGATGTTGATCGGGGTGAGACCGTCCGCTTCGATCAGCAGGGCAATCGCGACTGGGTAGCGCTCAACTGGATCCATGCCCTCAAGCCGAGCCAGATTGCCGGCAGGCTGGTGGCCGATGGTGCGGTCTATCTCATCAATGCCAACGGCATCGTCTTCAAGCCGGGCTCGCAGGTCGATGCATCGGCCTTCATCGCCTCGACCCTGAGCATCAAGAACGATGCCTTCTCCAAGGGCCTGACCGCGATGGCGCGAGGGCAGGCCGCCTTCGAATTTGATGCCTCGGTCGGCTCGGCGGATGCCCGCATCGAGGTGCAATCCGGCACGGTGCGCAGGCTCGACGGCTCGGTGGTTCGCGCACCCGATGGCAGCGAACTCGTCCAGGCGGCCACCATCAGTTCGGCCGATGGCGGGCGGGTCTTCCTGCTGGGCACCCGCGAGGTGATCAACAGCGGCCTGATCAAGTCGCCTAACGGGCAGGTGATTCTGGCGGCCGGCTCCAAGGTTTATCTGTTTGCCCCGACCACCGCCGACAGCGCGGCGTTTCGCGGCCTTTTCGTCGAAGTCGAGGCCGGCGGGGCCAATCGCAATCTGGGGTCGGTGCTCAACAACGGCACGATCGAAACGCCGCTTGGCAATACCACCCTGATGGGCATGGCGCTTCGCAATACCGGGCGCGTCAGTGCCGATACCTCGGCCACCGCGAACGGCTCGGTCTACCTCTATTCGCGCGCCAATCCGGTCTTCACAACCGGATCGTCCGATCGCCCGCTGACCACCACCTCCGGCACGGTACAGATCGCGCCGACCGGGGTCATCGAAACGCCAGTGCGCAGCAATCTTGCTGCCGACGGCAAGCCCGAGACGGTACTCGACGCCCAGACGGTTTATCCGTCGGAAATCAGGCTGGCTGGCCAGTCGATCCAGCTCCAGGGTGATGGTGCGAGCGGTGCGCGGCTGACCGCGCCGGGTGGGCTGGTCAGTCTGAGAGCCAACGAGAACTTCGCCGACAATTCGCCCATCAAGCCGGTCGGCACCGGGCGCATCGTGATCGATGCCGGCGCGAGCATCGACGTCTCGGGCATCCGGGGCGTGAGCGTGCCAGTCTCGCGCAACCTGATCGATGTGCAGGTCGGCGGCGAAAACGTCGCCGACAACCCCACCCTTCGCACCGGACCGCTCGCGCAGCAAACCCTCAAGGTCGATGCCCGGGTCGGGTCGCCCCTCTTTACCCAAAGCGCCCTCGATGCCCTGGCGGCGACGCAGTTCAAGCGTACGGTCGAGGAGCGGATGACCGCCGGCGGCACGGTGAGCTTGTCTTCAACAGGCGAGGCGGTGGTCAATCCGGGCGCACGCATCAATATTGCCGGCGGCTCGGTCGACTATGCCCCAGGCGTGCTGCAGACCTCCCGACTCTTTGATGGCCGTCGGATCGTCGACGTCAGCCAGGCCACACCCGACCGCATCTGGACGCTCGCCGACTACTACATTGAAAACGATGCGCGCTGGGGCGTGACCCGCAAGTTTGCGCTGAGCCCGGTGGCAGCCCGCAGCGCCGGCTACCTTGATGGGCGCAACGCCGGTCAGTTGAGCCTGGCCGCGCCCTGGGTGAGCTTCGGTGGCATTGTTGATGGATCGGTGCTCAGTGGCGAGCGTCAGCGCACCAGCCCGCCGTTGGGCGGCCTGATCAGCTTTGGTCAGCGCGACGCCTACCAGTATCCTCAACTCGACTATCAGTTGCGCAGCCCGATCATTCTCGGGTCGACCGGCGGCGCCGGCCAGGCGCCGGCCTTCGGCATCGATGCCAACCGTGACGAGCGCTTTGGTACCGAGGCCGCGCCGTTCGCGCAAACCATCAATGTGCCAGCGCTGACCGCCACCGGAATCTCGCGTCTGGAGGTCTTCAGCAACAACAGCGTCACCGTGCCGGCCGGCTCACCAGTCACGCTGCCGGCGGGCGGCCGACTCACCGTGGCCGCAGGCGCAGTGGCAGTCAATGCCGATATCAGCGTGCCGGCAGCGCGAGCCGAAACCTTCGTGCGCACCGCGACACCGAGCGTCACCTCCAGCGGCATCGACCTGACCGCCAGCCAGACCAGCAACGGTCAGTCGGTGTCGACCGGTGCAGTGTCGATCCGCAATTCGCGCATCGATGCCTCGGGTCAATGGGCGGTCGATACCCGGCAGCCTGGCGGCTTGGAGCAGCCGGCCTATCAGGTCAACGCAGGCTCGGTACGCTTGCAGGGCTTTCGCGATTTCGTGGCCGATGCTGCCAGCCAGATCGATGTGTCGGCCGGCGCCTATCTGTCGCCGACCCGTCGTCTGAGCACCGGCACCGCCGGATCGGTACAGGTCGGGCTGAACACTACCGATTCGCTGCGTGACCCGTCGATCGCACTGACTGCGCAGTTCGACGCGACCATCAGAGGCTTCGGCTTTGCAAGCGGCGCAAGCTTCAAGGCCCGGGCGGCCGATGTGCTGGTCTCCGACGTCCGGCCTGCCGACTACCAGGGCCTGTGGCTGCAGGCGGGCCGCTTCGCCGCCGAAGGCCTGTCATCGGTTGATCTGACCGGCATCTTCAGCGCCTCGATCGGTGCCGACACCGCGATTCGACTGGTGCCGCAGTCCTATCGCTTCGCGCAGGGCGCGCAGGCGGTGACCACGCCCGACACGCTGCGGGCCTCAGTGGCCACCCTCGAGTTGCCGATTCAGGACCGTAAGCCCACCTCTTTTTCGATGCGCTCAATGGCCACCTACGCCGGTGTCATTGACGTCGGCCGGGGCAGCAGACTCGAGGTGACGCAGGGCGGCAGCATCTCGATGGACGCCAGCTACCAGCTGCTGCTTGCCGGTGCGCTGAACGCACCCGCTGGCACGGTCAGCCTGAGCGTCAACACGACCGACACCTACGTCGGCTTTCGGGGCGAGCAGGGCCTCTACATGACCGCCGCCGCCAGCATCGACGCCAGCGGCATCGATGCCACCGTGGCCTTGCCGCTCAATCGTCGCGGTGGAAGCGTCCTGGCCGGCGGCGCGGTCAGCCTGAACGCGCCCACCGGCTATCTGGTCATGGAGCCGGGCTCGAGTGTCTCAGCGCGCGGCGCGTCGGGGCTGATCAACGGCGATTCGGTCAACCCGAGCCAGCCGGCCGCACCGCAGCAGATCGCCACCGCCGGCGGCCGCATCTCGCTGACATCGGTCAATGGTGGCGTGATCGCTTCACGCATCGATGTGTCGGCAGGCGGAGCGGGCGCGGCAGCCGGTTCGGTCTCCATTGAGCAGACCCGCGTTGCGCCGGTGGGTGCGACCGACTCGACCTTCGGCCCGCGCCCTGGGCGTGTAGAGCGCCTGAGCATCGTGGCTGACGCGAATGCCATGCCGGCAGGCCTGCAACCCGGCGGTAATGTCGACCTTGCGCTCATTGACGGTGCGGTAGCCGGCCAGGAGATCTTCGAGACCCGGGTGGCACAGTCGACCCTCGAGACCCTCGATGCCAACGCCCTCAAACTCAGCGCCCGTGACCAGCTGAATGCGGCGGTCGACACCAGATTGAGCGCGAACAGGCAGATCACCCTCGACGCGCCGGTCATCCGCGCCGAGCCAGGCAAGACACTCACGGTGCGCGCGCCCTATGCCGAGCTCGGCTGGACCAATGCCTTTCCGCAGACACAGCCCTTGGGCCAGGCACAAGGCACCAGCGGCGGCACCGGCCGGCTCGATGTTTCGAGTGCCCTGGCGCTCGATCTGGTCGGCAATCTGATGCTGCAGGGCATCGGTCAGACCCGATTGGCAAGCGACGGTGATCTGCGCTTGCGCGGGCTGTACAAGGCCAATGCCGATGGCAGCCCGGCCAACTATGCAGTCGGCCGGTTCGATGCCAGCGGCCGGGTCGATCTGGTCGCCCAGCAGATTTTCCCTGTGACCGGCGCGGCCTACGCGGTCGCGGTCGCGGGCGCCAATTCGACACTTTCTACCGCGCGGCCCAAGACCGACAATGGATCGGCCTCGCCTGCGGTGCCGCTGTCGGGTCTTGGCAAGCTCAGCCTAAGCGCCGACACCATCGAGCTCAACGGGGTTCAGCGCGCACCCTTCGGCGTTATTGAGATCAATGCCGGCAAGACACTGGTGCTCGGCAATGGCGCCGAACTGTCGGTGTCTGGCGGCAATACCCTGGTGCCGTATGGCCTGACCCAGGACGGCCGTCAGATCGTCTATCCCTTCCTGGGCGGCACGGGCAGTGGCCCGACCCTGACCCAGCTCGATCCCACCATCCGGCTGAGCAGCCCAAGTATCGACCTGCGCCAGGGTGCACTGATCGATGCCTCCGGCGGCGGCGACCTTCTGGCCACTGCCTTCATCGCCGGCAGTGGCGGCTCGGTCAATCCGCTGCTGCGGCCCAATGTGTTCGCGATTGTCCCGGGCCAAAGCGGCGTGATGCCCTTTGACTATCAGATGCAGGCTGAACTGCCGACCCTGGGCGCCACCGCGACACTGAGCAGCTTTCGCGGCGCCCTGCCATCTGGCGCAATCACCGGCTCCAAGCCGAAGCTTGCGGTCGGCGATCAGATTTACCTGAACGCCGGCAGTGGCCTGGCGGCGGGTGTCTACACCTTGCTGCCGGCAGGCTACGCCCTGCTGCCGAATGCCTACGCGATTGCGATCACCGACAACCAGAGCTTCGTGCCGATCCGCAGCGGCACGCTGACTGATGGCAGTTCAGTGGTCGCCGCGCAGCGCCTGGCCGCCGGCACCGCCGACCGGGACGCCCGCTGGTCGACAGTCAATGTGCTCAATGGTCCGCAGTTGCGCCGCTATGGCGAATTCATCTCCGATCAGGCCTCGCGCGATCTGGCCTCCAAGCCTGCAGCGTCGGCCACAGCGCGCCTGCCCCAGGATGGCGGCACACTCGCCATCGACGCGCGCGGCACCGCGGTCACACTCGCCTCGCAAATTCGTCTCGCGCCGGGCCAGACGCTGGCGCGAACCGCCGATGGCACTGCCTATACCAGCGACGGCACGGTCACCGGCAGACGCGGTGCCTTCGAGTTCTCGTCGGATGGCGCGACGATCAGGATCGGTGGCACCACCACTGGCACACCAGCCGCCGGTGTCATTACGCTGGATGCAGCGCGCCTGAGCGAGCTCGATGCCGAGCGGGTGCTGATCGGCGCACGCCGCACCGCGGGCGCCGAGGTCGATCTGCTGACGCCGACCGCTGCCCGGGTCAGTGTCGAAACCGGCAGCCAGCTGCGCGCCGAGGAGATCGTGCTGGCCGCCCGCGAGCAGGTCGACATCGGCGCCAACGCCAGGCTCATCGGCGTGGCAAGCGATCGCGCAGCGCCGGCCTATGCGGTGCAGGATCAGGGCGCAGTGCTGGTCGTTTCCGGCACCGACCCGACCCTTGCTCGCACCGGTGGCCAGAGCAGCACTTCGACCATCCGGTTTGCACCCGGCAGTTCGGTGCAAGCCCGGACCGTGCTGGCCGATGCCCCCGGTGGCATTGCGCTGGATCCGAGTCTGGTCCTCGACGTGAAATTGCTCGATCTGTCGAGCCGAACCCTGGTGCTGGGCGATGGCGCGGTCACCGGCCTTGCGAACAGCTCGGGCGGCGCAGGCGGCGTGACGCGGCTTGGCGCCAGCCAGCTCGCCAGCATCTCCACCGGCGAGCGTCTTGCGCTGGCCGCGACCGATATCGTCTACCTCACCGATGGCCTGAAGCTGGGTTCGGCCGGATTCGGCGAAATCGAGCTGCGCGCGCCGACGCTGAATTGGGGCGAACCGACCCGTGCCGGCAACGCCACCATCGATGCCCAGCGGGTGATCCTCTCGGGTGGCCCGACGCTCGCGAGCACCCCGACACCGCCTGCGGCGAGCGCCGGGCTCGGCCAGCTGCGCATTACCGCCAGCAATGGCGCACTGCCCGACAGCGGTCAGCTGGTCACTGATGCCGGCGTGCGCAATATCCAGGGATTTGCCAGCACCCAGGCGCGGGCCGAATCGGCCTGGCTGCTCAAGGGCGATGGCGCGAACCGCACTGCAGGCGAACTGATTGTCCGTACGCCGACAGTGATCGCGGCCGCCGGTGCGACGCAATCGGTTTTCGCCGATCGCTTGCAGGTGCTGAGTGCCGGCACGCCAGCGGCAGTCGGTGCGGTAGCGCCGCAGCCCGGACCAGGGGGTCGCCTGACTTTCTCGGCGCAGACCGCCACCCTGGACACCGCAGTTCGACTGCCCTCGGGTCGACTGTCGATCGAATCGACTGCGGCGGATGCCGGCTCGCCGTCGCTGAGCCTCGGTGCGCAGGCGCTGGTCGACCTGCGGTCGGCGACGCTGTCGCTATACGACGCGACTTTCGCCGCCAGTGGCGGCACGCTCACCCTCACCAGTCGTCTGGGTTCGATCCTCGCTCAGGCCGGATCGCGAATCGATGTCTCGGGTCGCGAAGGCGCCGACGCCGGCGGCCTGAACCTTGCTGCAACCTCAGGAACAATATCGCTGCAGGGCCAACTCGCCGGCACCGGCCCGAGCGGCCAAGGCGGGCGCTTGAAGGCCGATGCTCAAAGTTTCGCTGACGCCGGCGCGCTGGCTGCCTCGCTGAAGGCCGGTGGCTTTGATGGCGAAGTGTCGATGCGTCAACGCAGCGGCGACCTCGTGCTGGGGACCGGGGCTGATCCACAGACCAGCATCATTGCCGCCCGCACGATTGCCTTGGCGGCCGATGCCGGCTCGGTCCGACTGGCCGGCGGACGGCTCGATGCCAGCGGCAACGATGGCGGCACGGTTGCCCTGAACGCCAGTTCGCAGGTGCAACTGGCATCTGGCACGACCGTGGCCGCGCGTGGCAATACCGGCAAGGGCGGCGATGTGACGCTCAGCGGCCTGGGCGGTGTGCTCGCCCGGGGCGCAAGCGTCGATGTCAGTGGCGCAAGCGAAGGCGGCGAGGTTGAACTCCGATTCGCCAGAACCGCGGCCAACACCACTAACCTGCAGGCCAACGCCAACACCTTCCAGGGCGCGGCCCGACTGAACCTGACTGGCGTGGCCAGCTACACGCCCGCGGTCACCAGCAATAACACCACCGTCACCCAGGCCTCGCTGGCCACGGCCTTCAACGAAGCAACGACCTTTGCAAACACCGCACCTCAGGTGCTGGCGCTGGTCGGCCAAACCGGCAATGCGAATGCCCGGGTCCGCCCCGAAATCGAGGTGCTCGCCAAAGGCACGACCAACAGCGCCAGCCTGACCGTCGGCAGCGCCATCGACCTGTCGGCCATCCGCTACAGCACCATCACCTCGAGAGACACCGCCGGAGTGCTGTCCTTGCGAGCCGGTGGCGACCTGATTCTGAACGGTGCGTCGACGACGCCGGGCTCAGCGGTTACCGCTGTGATTAACGACGGCTTTGTCGCCGGTACCGACTTCACCAACAGGCCGGCTGCCTCGACCACCCTGGGTGCGGCCTTCGATGCCACCGCGAAAGACACCTGGTCGTATCGCCTGGCGGCCGGCTCCGACTTCGGTGCGGCGCAGCCGCTGTCGGTGCTGGCACTGACGAATCCGGCCCTGGGCTCAACCGCCGGCAATGTCCGCCTGCTCAATTTCCGCATCATCCGCACCGGCACCGGCAACATCGATCTGGCGGCCGCGCGCGACATCCTGATCGGCACCAGCAGCGCAACCGCCACCACGATCGCGACCGCCGGGCGCGCTTCGATCATGACCGCTGGCCGGCGGGCAGCCGATGTCCCCGGCTTCGTCGATCCGCAGACCCTGGTCGGTGTGCCGAATACGCCAATCACGGGCGACCCGAAGACCAACTTCAACGAGGGCGGTGGCTCGATCACGCTGGCGGCCGGCCGCTCGATCGTCTCGACCATCCAGGATCCGCTGATCAGCGGCTGGCTCTTCCGTCAGGGTCAGGTCGATGCCCAGGGCCTGCCGGCTCTTGAGAGCCAGGCGTCTGCAAACGGGCTGTCGCCGGCCTGGTGGCCGCGATTCGACTTCTTCCGCCAATCGGTGGGCGCACTCGGCGGTGGCAACGTCACGCTGACCGCCGGCCTCGACATCACCGATGTCTCGGCCTCGATCGGCAGCTCAGGCCGAACCGTGCTGACTGGTGACCCGCTGCTCGACAAGCTGGTGGTCAATGGCGGTGGCAATCTGCTGGCCCGGGCTGACGGCTCGATCCGCTCGGGTACCTACGGCGTGATGCTTGGCAACGCGCAACTGGTGGCCGGCGACAGCGTCGTGCAGTCGACACTGGCAAGGCAGTCGACGCTGGCCGGACTCGGCGACGCCGCTCTCAGTGTCGAGGCCCGTAATGGGCTGACATTCGATCAGGTCTACAACCCGACACTGTCCGAACAGCGTGCAACCAATGCCCGTCTGATCGGACCGAATAACCGCAGCTTCTTCAGCACCTACACCGAACGGTCCGCGCTCGAACTGACGGCCGCAGCCGGCAAGGTTTCGCTGCAGGAGGCCTTGCCGACCACGATGCGAACCGGCACGGTGACCGGTGAGACGGCGGTCAGCATCGATCAGGCCGATTTGCAGCGTGTCACCTCGATGCGACCACCGACACTTGCGGTGGCGGCGATAGGCGGTGATATCGAGATCATCGGCAGACCGGCCGCAGGCACCAACGCCGCCACCAGCGCGGCAACGCTGCTCGCGCCGGCACCCATCGGCGGCATCACCCTTGGCGCAGCCGGCTCGATCACCGGTGTCGGCAGTCTTGTCCAGCTCGATACCGACCCCTTGCGCTCCTTCAGTCTGAGCCGCCCCGGCGTGCTCCAGACCAGCAAGATCGTCACCTACGACGGCGTCTCGGCCTTCGACGAGCTCACCGTCGGCAGGCTGGTGCCCACCTCGAGTGCCGCGCCGCTGGCCCATGCGCAATACCTGGTTCACCTTGCCGATCCGCAGGCATCACGGGTCTATGCCGGTCAGGACATCACTACCCTGTCCAGCATCCTCAATGCGCCCTCGGCGACAATTTCGAACGGCCGGCTGCGACTGGTGTTTGCCGAGCCGGCCAAGGTGCGCGCCGGCCGCGATGTCAGCGATGTCAGCCTGATCATTCAGAACCTGCGCGACGGCGACCTCACTCAGGTCACCGCAGGCCGTGATCTGAACAATCGCACCCAGACGAACAACGGCCAGCTCGCGAGCAACAACGCCGGTATTGTGGTGAGCGGACCGGGGCTGGTCGAGATTAACGCCGGTCGCGATATCGCGATGGGTACCTCGGTCGGCATCGTCAGCCGCGGCAATCTCGATAACAATGCACTTTCCGACGTCGGCGCGTCGCTGACCCTGGTGGCCGGCCTGCCTGACAGCCCAGCCTATGCCGACTTCCTTGCACGTTATGTCGCCCCTTCGACAAGTCAGCGCAGCCGCGACTACACGCCGCTGCTGGTCGACTTCGTACGCTCGACGCTGAGCGGCGATGCAGCGCAGTCGGTCAATGCCGACAATGCCTGGACGCTCTTTGGCAGCCTGCCGGCGCACGAACGCGATGCCTTTGCCAGAGCGGTGTTCTACGCTGAACTCAAGGCCGCAGGCCGTAATGCGTCGGCGACGAAGGTCGATGGCAAGACCAATCCCGACTACGGCAATTTCCAGGCCGCCTACGACGCAATGTCGACGCTCTTTCCAAAGGACGGCGCCGGCAACATCGACCTGGTTTTCAGCCAGGTCAAGACCGAGCGCGGCGGCAAGATCGAGTTTTTGGCCCCCGGCGTGGTGTGTCGCGGCAGCTGGACCGCCTGCCAGGCCACGGAGGCCTCGAAGGCGGTGGGCAATCTGCAGGTCGGCCTGGCCAATCCGCCATCCGAACTCGCCAGTGTCAAGGATTCGTCCAAGCTCGGCATCTTCACGCTCGACGGCGGCGATGTGGATATCGCCATCGGCTCAAACGCGTCGGTAAACAGGTCGCGGGTGCTGACCGCCGGCGGCGGTGGCATCACCATGTTCTCGGCACTGGGCAATATCGACGCCGGCCGCGGCTCACGCACCGCCGCCACCGCACCGCCGCCGCTGGTGCGGGTCGATGCGAACGGCAACGTCGTGGTCGAGCTGCAGGGCGTGGTCGAAGGCTCCGGCATCGGCGTGCTGGTCACCAAGCCGGGCGTGCCTGCCAGCGACGTCGACCTCTTCGCGCCGAAAGGCTTCATCGATGCCGGCGAGGCCGGCATCCGCTCGGCCGGCAACCTGACCCTCTTTGCCACCGAAATCCGCAACAGCGCCAATATTTCGGTCGGTGGCAGCGCCACCGGCGTGCCCACCGCCACCGTGGCGCCCAACCTCTCGCTTGCCGCCGCAGGCAACGCCAACGCCGCCGCTGCCGCGAACGCGGATCAGGCCGCTGCAACCGACCGCGACAAGCTTGCCGAAGAGAACCGACAGGCCCGCAGCCGCCTGGTGGTCATCGAGTTCCTCGGTTTCGGTGAAGACGGCGAAGAAGCCTTCCGCCGCCGCAAGACCAGCCGATAAGCACCGCCGTCATGACATCCGCCAAAGCCCGATTCCTCCTTTCACTGCAGCCTGAGGCAGCCATGCCAACTACCCGATTAATCGCCATGACTTCCCTGAATCGGATTGCCGCGGCAGCGTTCTGCACTCTGGTCGGATTGACCGCCTCGCTGATCGCCTCGCCGGCGCAGGCACAGATCACCGATGCCTGGAAGAACAAGTCGCACTGGGTGCTCGACACCACCGATGCCGGCGCGGCCGTAAAGTCAGCCCAGGCGCAGTTCGTGTTGCCGCTGCGTCTGCATACCGGCAACTTCGATTTCACGACAGCCAAGCGCGACGGCAGCGACCTGAGAGTGGTGGCCGCCGACGGCAAAACCATCCTGCCGCACCGCATCGAATACTTCGACGCCGCCAACGAACTGGCGGTGGTCTGGGTGCGGGTCCCGACGCTTGCGCCGTCGAATGCCGAACCCTCGATCTGGCTGTATTCGGCCAATCCCGATGCCCCGGCCCCGACGCCGGTCGTGGTTCGCGATGGCGTCACGGTTCTGGCACTCAATGCGATCGCCACACCTGCCAATGAGCAACTCGACGGCGTAAATGTCACCACTCCGGGAGCCCAGGCCGGTACGCAGGGTCTGCTTGGTGAATCGATCGGTCTGCCGGCGGGTGCCCGCATCGAGGCCAATGGTGCGCCGATCGCAATCGGCCCCGATGGCCTGACCGTGTCGTTCTGGGTTCGCGCGAAAGCTGCCGGTGCCAGCAGCCCGCTGCTGATGCTAAAGGGTGCCCAGTCGAGCATCGCGGTCAGTCTTGCCGCCGGCATGCCGAGCCTGAAGGTCACCGGCCCCGGTATTCCTGCCGGTGGCGGCACCGCCGCAGGCACTGTCGCGATGCCGGCCGCCGAGTGGCGTCATGTGACGCTGGTGATCGGCGAGCGCACCGCACTCTTCGTCGAGGGCAATGAAGTCGCCAGCGTCGCCGCGCGCCTGCCGGCCGAGCCGGTGCAACTGGCACTCGGTGGCAGCAGCGAGTTCGATGTCGATGCACTCAGCCTGAGCAAGGTCGCCCGCTCGCCCGACTGGATCCGTGCCACCGCGGCCGCACAGGGCCCTGACAACAAAATGGCCTCGATTGCAGCCGAGGCCGAGGATGGCGAAGCCAGTCACTTCCGCATCCTGGTCGACAACCTGACGCTCGACGGCAAGATCGTCATCTACATCCTGCTCTTCATGCTCCTGGTCGCGATCTGGGTGATGATCTCCAAGGCGCTGCAGTTGTCGAAAGTCGCCAAGGTCAATCAGCAGTTCCTGGCCGCCTTCAAGGACGCACCACCCGAGGCATTTCTCGAATCAAAGTTTGGCGCGGCATCGGCCGGTGCGGCGGCAGTCAACTCGCAATACGAGCAGTCTTCGCTCTACCGCATGTTCGAGACCGCGGGCGTCGAGCTGCGCAAGCGTCTCGATGGAGGCTCAAAGACCGGGTCGAACACCGGACTCAATTCCCGCGGGCTGACCTCGATCCGCGCTGCCATCGACGCCACGCTGGTGCGCGAAGGCCAGCGACTTAATCGCCTGATGGTGCTGCTGACCATCGCGATTTCGGGCGGGCCCTTCATTGGGCTGCTCGGCACGGTGGTGGGCGTGATGATTACCTTCGCCGCGATTGCTGCAGCAGGCGACGTCAACATCAATTCGATCGCACCCGGCATCGCCGCCGCGCTGCTGGCTACGGTTGCCGGTCTCGCAGTCGCAATTCCGGCGCTCTTTGCCTACAACTGGTTCGCTTCGCGGATCAAGGAAATGAGCAACGAAATGCAGATCTTCGCTGATGAGCTCACCAGCCGGATCGCCGAGCGCTTCGAGTCCTGAGCCGCGCATCGCCCCATTCATCCGAGGAAAAGTCGATGCAAGTCCAGCAGGAAAACAAGCCCTACGACGATATCAACGTCACGCCGATGCTCGACCTGGCGTATGTGTTGCTGGTCATCTTCATCATCATGACGACCGCCTCGGTACAGGGCATCAAGGTCAATCTGCCCAAGGCCAGCAACACGCCGAGTCTGGCCAAGCCCAAGACCAAGGCCATCACGATCAACGAGACCGGCCAGGTCTTTCTCGATGCCTATCCGGTCACGATTCCGGAGCTTGAGACCCGCCTGGCGCAACTCAAGGCTGCCGACCCGGAGTTGCCGGTGGTGGTCAAGGGCGATGCCAAGGTGCAATACGAAAAGGTCATCGAAGTCCTCGATCTGATCGGGCGCCTCGAGATCACCCAGCTCGGTCTGGTGACCCAGCGGCTGACCCGCTGACGCACCTGATTTGCAATCACGATCATGGCCGGCGAACAGACCACCGCAACCCCTTCAGGCGGCCCCCGCTTTCAGAAGCGATGGCTGTTGTGGGCGCTCGCGGGGTTAGTTATCGCGGCGCTGACGGTCTGGCTCTATCTGCTGCTGAACAAGCCGGTCAAGAAGACCCGACCCACCGCCCAGCAGATCAGTCTGGTTCGTCCTAATGTCCCGCCCCCGCCGCCCAAGCCGCCGGAAAAGCCGCCCGAGCCTCCGAAGGTCAAGGAGGAGGTCAAGATGGAGCAGCCAAGGCCGGTCGACCAGCCCAAGCCGGCTGAACCGCCGCCTGCCGAGCGCCTCGGCGTGGCAGCCACCGGCAGCGGTGCAGGCGACGGCTTCGGTCTGGCCGCGAACCCGGGTGGGCGCGATCTGCTCAACACCACCCCCAGCATCGGCGGGGGCATTGGGGGC
>CAMCXH010000065.1 GCA_945883285.1 Bordetella parapertussis
CTGATGAGCTGCGTTGCCAGTTGAGCGATTCGATCGCCGTATTGCGTTCGAACCCAATCGAGTTTGACGCGATTGGGTGCGCCAAGTGTCAGTAGCTGGTCGCCCTCGTCATAGCCGATGAAAATCAGCGGCTTGATCCAAGTGCGAAACAACTGGGCTGGCAACTCGGATTCGAGATGGGACGCGCAGGCAAGCCAGAGGTCATTCATTGGAAGGCGCGTCGAATCCGTGGATATGGCGTGGAGCAATGCGTCAATTCGGGTACCGTGGCTGGAACTGAAGGCTTTCCGGGCGGTCTGGGAAGTCGATTGGAGGCGCTTGACGCGCGGCGATCGTTCGACCCGAAATCTGCTGAGGCTGGAGGGGGATTTTACCTTATCCACAGGCTAAAGGCACGCCCAGCCAGTCCTGGCATGACCTCGGAGCGACGCCGATCTTCAGCTTCGGCACAGGCGCCCCTGAAAATCGGAAATTGACAGGTTGACGTGGCCTTGATGTAATGGTGGGCTTTTCTACTGAGTAACCGTCATGAAACGCACATATCAACCTTCAGTGGTCCGGCGCAAGCGCACGCACGGCTTTCTCGTGCGCATGAAGACCCGCGGCGGGCGTGCGGTCATTCGTGCGCGTCGTGCCAAAGGTCGCAAGCGTCTGGGTGTTTGAACCCGGGCACATCATCTTCCAGGCGTCCTTTACGGATCGCCGGTGAGCATTTCGTCGTAACGGTTCGCGTTGTCAGCGATCCCGCTGAACCCCGACTGATGATGGCTATTCCCAAAAAGCTTGCGCCGTCTTCACCGGTGCGCAATCGCATACGCCGAGTGATCCGCGAATCGTTTCATGGGGCAGTCCTCGTCCCTGCCAAAGTGATGGCAAGCGGTCTGCCGCCCTGGGCGATGCGCATACAGATGGTGAAATTGCCTCAGGATCCGGCTGCGCCGCTGGTCGAATCGAGCGGACGCAAAGTCCGCCCGTTTGCCAGACGACCTGCTGATCGCGCACTCAAACGCGTGGTCCGATCCGAGATCGACGCGCTGATGCGTCGGGTGCTGGTGCGGGTTTCCTGAGATTTCAGGGTGCCATGGCCTTTTCGTCATCAGAACCGTCGTTGACTCACCAGCTTGCGCAGCGCCTCTCGGCCGCCGGAGTATGGCTTGCGTTGTCGCTGATTGCTTTTTACAGACTCGCGGTCAGCCCCTTGCTTGGCCCACGTTGCCGGTTTTATCCGAGCTGTTCCGAGTATGGTGCGCAAGCGCTTGAGCGCTTCGGTCTGATAAAAGGGCTGTGGCTGACGATTTGCAGGCTCGGGCGGTGTCATCCTTTTCATGCCGGTGGTGTCGATCCGGTGCCCGAATCTGCAACACCGTCAGCCAGCGAGTCGCGCCCAGCCAAGCGGCCGTCCAGTGGTTCCGGTCAGATGAAACGCTTGTCCTGTTCGTGTTGCCTACCTTCGCTTCGAGAGTAATTCCCACCATGCAGAATCAACGTTCGATCCTTTGGGTCATTTTCTCGATGTCACTGCTTTTCCTCTGGGATGCCTGGCAGCGCGATCAGGGGCGGCCATCGATCCTGGCCGGCTTTCTGGGTGGTCAGCAGCAGGCGCCGGCATCAACCGGCGGCGCAGCCGGGCAGACCGATAAAGCGGTCAAAGTCGACAATTCGGTGCCGACAGTGGGTTCGGCATCGGTTCCGGCCGGCAGTGCGACGGTCCCGGCCGACAGCAAGGCTGCGTCCAGGGCTACGGTGAGGCTGGCCAATGATGTGCTCAAGCTCGATATCGATCCGATCGGTGGTCAAGTCGTGCGGGCGGAGCTTGAGAAATTCCGAGACACCGAAGACAAGGTCGGCAACTCGAATGTGCTCCTGATGACCGACAGGCCGGGTCATATCTATCTGGCGCAGTCGGGGCTAGTCGGCCCGCAGGGAGCGTCCTATCCGACGCACCGCACGCCGTTTGTGATTGAGACCGGAAACCATGTCCTGGCCGATGGCAGCAATGAGGTCACGCTCACCATGACCGCAGACAGCGGTGGGGCGAAACTCGTGCGCCGCTACACGCTCAAGCGGGGCTCCTATCTGCTTGAGATGAAGACCGATGTCACCAATGATTCGGCGCAAGCGATTCAGCCCAGCCTCTATCTGCAGCTGACGCGTGATAACACCGCGCCGCCAGGTGAGTCGCAGTTCTACAGCACCTACACCGGCCCGGTGGTCTATTCCGACAAGGACAAGTTTCAGAAGGTTGACTTCGCGGACATCGAAAAAGGCAAAGCGACCTACACGAAGACTGCGAATGATGGATGGGTCGGCATGATCCAGCACTATTTCGTATCGGCCTGGGTCGTGGGTGACGATTCGGCCCGTGAGTTTTTCACTCGCAAGGTCGATAAAGACGTGTTTTCGGTGGGCATGCTCCTGCCACTCAAGTCGATTGCGCCGGGTGCTACCGAGTCGCTTGCCTCGCAACTCTATGTCGGCCCGCAGGATCAGAAGGTGCTGGCGCAAGTGGCGCCGGGCCTGGATCTGACGGTTGACTATGGCTTTCTGACCGTGATTGCCAAGCCGCTCTTCTGGCTGATGGAGTTCTTGCACGGGCTGGTGCTCAACTGGGGCTGGACCATTGTGTTGCTGACCCTGATCGTCAAGCTCGCTTTCTTTCCGCTGCAGGCGGCGAGCTATCGGTCGATGGCCAAGATGAAGCTGGTCACGCCCAAGCTCACCGCGCTGCGCGAGCGTTATGGCAACGATCGGGTCAAGCTCAATCAGGCGATGATGGAGCTCTACAAGACCGAGAAGATCAATCCGCTTGGTGGCTGTCTGCCGGTGGTGGTGCAGATTCCGGTGTTCATTTCGCTCTACTGGGTGCTGCTTGCATCGGTCGAGATGCGTGATGCGCCCTGGATCGGCTGGATCAAGGATCTGGCTGCACCCGATCCCTTCTACATCCTGCCCCTGCTGATGGCCGGCAGCATGATCATTCAGACCCGTCTGAACCCGACGCCGCCTGATCCGCTGCAGGCCAAGATGATGATGTGGATGCCGCTGATTTTCTCGGTGATGTTCTTCTTTTTCCCGGCCGGTCTGGTGCTCTACTGGGTGGTCAACAACCTGTTTTCGATTGCGCAGCAGTGGGTCATCACGCGGCGTATCGAGGGCAAGCCTCTCTTTGGCAAGGCGTGAACTTCCAGCAGCTGCGCGCGCTTCGTGAAACCGTCCGACGGGGTCTGAACCTCACCGCGGCGGCAGAGGTGCTTTTTACCTCGCAGCCGGCGCTGTCAAAGCAGATCCGGGAGCTCGAAGAAGAGCTTGGGGTGCAGCTTTTCGTTCGTCACGGCAAGCGCTATACCCAGCTGACCGAGGCCGGTGAGCAGATTCTGGCGGCAGCCGAGCGTGTGCTCGATGAAACCGCGGCGCTGCGAAAAATCAGCGAGCAATTTGCCGCGGGTCATTCGGGCACCTTGTCGATTGCGGCCACGCACACCCAGGCGCGCTATGTGCTGCCGACGGTGCTGGCCGGTTTCAGAGCCGAGTTTCCGGCAATGCAGTTCAAGCTGCTGCAGGGCAATCCGCAGCAGGTGGCCGAGTTTGTGGTGCATGGCGATGCCACCTTTGGTCTGGCCACCGAGACGCTCGATGAGCATCCGTCGCTGGATACCCGCCCGGCTTATGCCTGGCGTCATTGCCTGATCGTGCCGGTGGGTCATTGGCTGGCCGAAGGCGGCGTGGCGCCGTCTTTGTCGCAACTGGCTGACGAGCCGCTGATCACTTATAGCCGTGAGTTTGCCGGCCGCCGGGGGATCGATGCCGCCTTTGCCAAGGTCGGGCTTGCGCCCAGGGTGGTGCTTGAAGCGATCGACTCGGATGTGATCAAGGCCTATGTCGAGCTCGGTTTCGGTGTCGGTGTGATTGCCGACATTGCGGTGGATGTCGAGCGCGATCGGGGCATTGTTCGACTCGACGCAGCGGATCTTTTCCCCGAAAAAACCGCCCGTATTGCATCGCGTATCGGCATGCCACTGCTGCCTTTCGAGCGGCGCTTCATGCAGCTGGTACGCGAGTTCCGGTAAGCCGGCGCTGCTCGTCGGACCCTCTGCAGACCGCCGCGCATGTCGTCCAACAGGGATCCGATTGCTGCGATTGCCACTGCGCCCGGGCGTGGTGCGATCGGCGTGGTGCGAGTCTCGGGGCGTGATCTGCGCGAGTTGGTCGAGACGATTTGCGGCAGATCGCTGGTGGCGCGGCAGGCGACCTTGCTGCCCTTCAGGGCAAGCGATGGCCAGGTAATCGACACCGGTCTGGCGATTTATTTTCCGGCGCCGCATTCATACACCGGCGAGGATGTGCTCGAGCTGCAGGGCCATGGCGGGCCGGTGGTGATGCAGATGCTGATGGCGCGCCTGCTCGAGGCGGGCGAGCTGATCGGCGTGCGGCTGGCCGAGCCGGGCGAATTCACGCAGCGCGCCTTTCTCAACGATAAGCTCGATCTGGCGCAGGCTGAAGCGGTGGCCGATCTGATCGATGCCAACACCTCGCAGGCCGCGCGCTCGGCGGCGAGATCATTGGCTGGCGCGTTTTCGCGGGCGGTCGATGCGGTGGTCGAGGAGCTGGTGACGCTGCGCATGCTGGTTGAGGCCACCCTCGATTTTCCGGAAGAAGAGATTGATTTTCTGGAGCAGGCCGATGCGCGCGGCAAGCTTGCGCGCCTTCAGGCATCGCTCGACAGGCTGCTGATCGAGGCGCGTCAGGGTGCCCTGCTTGGCGAAGGTCTGCATGTGGTCTTGGCCGGTGCGCCGAATGTGGGCAAGTCGAGCCTGCTCAATGCGCTGGCGGGCGATGAGGTGGCCATCGTGACGCCGGTGGCAGGCACCACGCGTGACCGCATTGCGCAGGCTCTGCAGATTGACGGCGTGCCGCTGGTGGTGGTGGATACCGCAGGGCTGCGGGCAACCGACGATGAGGTCGAGCGCATCGGCATCGAGCGCACCTGGCAGGAGGTCATGCGCGCTGACGTGATCGTCCAGCTCGGGGTGGCCGGAGATGTCGGCGAGTCGTTGCTTGAGGGGCCAGATGCCGAGATCTCGGCACGACTGCCACAAGACAAGCCGATTTTGCGGGTCTGGAACAAGCTTGATCTGATCGGCGAACCGGCGCGGGCAAGCGATGGCGCGGTGTGGCTGTCGGCGCGCACCGGCGAGGGCGTCGATCTGCTGCGCGCCGAGCTTTTGCGCCTGGCCGGCTGGCAGGGGGGTGGCGAAGACACCTTCATTGCGCGCGAGCGGCATCTGCGCGCACTGCGTGCGGCGCGAGCGCATCTCGATGCGGCAGGCATCCACGCCCGGCAGGGCGCGGGTCAGCTCGATCTTTTTGCCGAGGAGCTCAGGCTCGCGCAGGAGCAGCTTGGGAGTATTACCGGCAAGTTCCTGGCCGATGATCTGCTGGGGGTGATTTTCAGCAGGTTCTGCATCGGGAAGTAGGTGGGGGTCCGGCGTTGTCCCGAACCGCGGCCCCGAAACCTCAGAGCGACTTGTGCGATCCGTCGCAAAGCGCGCCGTTCTTGCTTTGCTTGCATCCGCAGAAATATACCGTCGAGTTTGCCTTGGCTTCGTACTTCACCGGGGTGAAGTCGCTGCCCTTGTGGGAGCCATCGCAAAACGGCTGCGATTTGCTCAGGCCGCATGCGCACCAGTAATAGGATTTGCCCGCTTCGACAGCGACAGGGTAAGGGGTGGTCTGAGCAACATGAGCCTTCATTGAGTTCTCCTTGTTGGGTTGAGCAGTGCCAAAAAAGTCATGGTGCCATGCTGACACCGGCGCCCGTTCAAAAAGTGTGCCTGTGTTCGAAAGCATATGAACGGACGGGAGTCAATGGTGCAAACAAACTTGACTGATGTGATTTTCGTCAATTGCGCCGACAGCCTTATGCGTGAGGATTGAGCCGTCAGCAGCCAGAGCCTGCTTACTGTCCATCCAACGAGTCCCGAGCATGTTCCGAGTCAGCGGTTTACCCATCGATGTTTCGCCGGTTGCCTGGCGTGGCGTGGTGTGTCTGATGACGGCCAATACAGCCGATATCCTTGGCTCTCGCTTGCGGCTGGTCGACGCCCTGCGCTCGGACGGCTGGCGGGTGGTGGTCTGCTCGCACCCCGACAGCGGTGTTCAGCAGCTGACCGAGCGCGGTGTCGAGCATCGACCGATGAGTGTGGCCGGTTCGCGCCGGAACCTGTTTTCTCGACTCGCGACTTATGCCGCGTTTACCCGCACCCTGCGCCGGCTGCGTCCGAAAGTGGTCCTGAGCTGGACGCCCTCGGTCAATGCTTATGCGGCGCTTGCCGCCCGCAGCCTGATGCTGCCGGTGATTGCCAATGTCTCGGCGCGCGACGGCGAGATGTTGCGCGATCGCAAGCGACCACGCATCTTGCGCGCAGTGAGCCGGATGGTCTTCGGATGGCCGACGATGGTCTTCTTTCAGCACCGCGAGGATCAGCACACCTTCATTCGCGATCGGCTGGTCAAGTCGTATCGCGCCTGCCAGCTGCCGGCGCTCAGCGTCGATGTCGACCGTTTCATGCCGGTGCCGCGCGAGGCGCCGCATCAGCCCTGTTTCCTGATGTCAGCAAGCCCCATGCGTGGCCATGGCCTTGAAGTGTTTGTCCAGGCGGCGCGCATCGTGCGTGCGGCCTGCCCAGAGGTGCGGTTCGCCGTCGTCGTCGGTGCGGCCTCGGCAGACCATCCTGACGCTGTGCCATTGGCATCATTCGCCCAGTGGCAGCGCGAGGGGATCATCGAATGTCTGCCTGAGCCGGCCGACAAAGTGCGGCTTTACGCGCAGGCTGACTGCGTGGTGCTGCCGGCCACCGGCGAGTGTCTGCCGCACAGCCTTCTGGAGGCTGGCGCGATGGGTAAACCCTCGATTGCCACGGATGTGGCCGGCTGCCGGGAGGTGATCGTCGATGGCGTGACCGGACTGCTGGTGGCACCGCGCGATGCCGCTGCGCTGGCCGAGTCGATGATGGTGATGCTGAGGATGCCCGACGATCAGCGCAACGCGATGGGCGCGCAGGCCCGTGAGCGCGTCGTCGCGGAATTCGACGAGGCGCTGGTCATCAATGCCTATCGGCAGATGCTGAGCATGAAGCCCTGAGCTTCGAGCGGGTTTCGGCGGGTTGAGCGCGGTTCAGCGGCGCAATTGCGAGGCTCGGATCGCCTGAGACCTTGACACGGCAGGGCTTCTCTACGACCCTTCGGGACGATACAAAAGGATGGCCTGCAAAGGTGACCCACCTTAGTCCGGCCGATCCCATAAAAATCTCTCAGGAGCACGTCTTGAATTCCAGCAAGTTCCTCTCGACAGCCGCGCGCTGGCTGATCAGCTTTGGCGCAGTCGCGGCGTTCACGCTGACATCGCCCGGCGCGATGGCGCAAAACCCGATGCGCGGCGGCTCGCTCAGCATCGGACTCGAAAACGACCTGCCCGGCCTCGATCCGCTGGTCTTTGCCTCCTTCAATGAAAAGCAGGCCGGCTTCACCGTCTATGACACGCTGCTCGACATCGATGAGAAGGGCAAGCTGGTGCCCAAACTCGCAGAGAAATTCGAGTCGGCGCCCGATGCCACCTGGTTCAAGCTGACCCTGCGTTCGGGCGTGAAGTTTCACGACGACACGCCCTGCGATGCCGCCGCCGTGGTGGCGCATTTCAACCGGCTGATGGACCCCAAGCTGCGCTATCGATGGGCGGCCGATCTGGCCGGCATTTCCAAGATCGAAGCGACCGGGCCGCTCGAGGTCACGATCACCATGAAGGCGCCTTCGGCACAGTTTCCGGCGGTGCTGGCCGACGTCTCGGGCATGGTGGTGTCGCCTACCGCGGTGAAGAAATACGGCGAAAATTACCTGGCCAATCCGGTCGGCACCGGCCCCTTCGTGTTCAAGGAATGGCGGCGCGGCTCGCACATCGTGTTCACCCGCAATACCCAGTACTGGAAAGGGCCGGTCCATCTGGAAGAAGTCGTGCTGCGTGCCATGCCCGATACCGAGACCCGCATGGCCAGCCTGAAGGCGGGCGATCTTGATGTGGTGATGAATGCGCCGGCCAAGGATGTGATCGAGGCTCGCAGCGCGAAGAAGCTGACCGTGCTCGATGCCGGCAGCCTCGGCTCAACCTTCGTGATGATCAACATGTCGCAGCCGGATGTCTTGGACCTGCGGGTGCGCCAGGCGCTGGCCCATGCGATCGACCGTGACACGCTCAACAAAGTAGTCAACAAGGGTCTGGCCAAGGTGGCGAGCACGCCCTTCGGCAGTGGTTTGGCTCCGCATGAGCAGGTCGAGGGCTATCCGAAATACGATCCGGCCAAGGCGAAGCAGTTGCTCGCGCAGTATGGCAAGCCGGTGAAACTGAAGTTTTCCTCGAGCAATGCGCCCTTGTCCTTGCTGTCGGCGCAGGCCATCCAGCAGATGTGGAAGAAAGTTGGCGTCGAGTCCGAGATCGTGCCTTATGACTCGGTTCAGCTGGTACGCACCGCCGGGCTTCGCGAGTATCAGGTGATGGGCTATCGCTGGCAGGGCGGCGTCGACCCCGATCGCAATGTCTACAACTTTTTCCACTCAAAAGGCACCGCCAATCGCACCGGTTACAGCAACCCCGAGATGGACAAATTGCTCGATGCCGGGCGTGCCACCACCGATCCGGCGCAGCGCCTGAGCATCTATCGTCAGGTCAACAATCTGCTCGCCCGCGATCTGCCGTACCTGTATATGGCCTACTTCAACAACATCAGCCTGGCCAATCCGGCGGTCAAGGGGCTGGCACCGATTGCCGACGGCATCATCCGGCCGGCCGACGTCTGGAAAGCGCGGTGATGCGCACCGGCAGTCTGGCGCGGTCGGCGCGCCCTGTCGGTTTTGACGGTTTGCCGCCAGTGACTGTCGCAGGGTCGAGCGCGTGCTGAATTCGGCCTTCCTGCGCAGACTGCAGGTTCAGGTGCTGACGCTGCTGGTGATCCTGCTGGCAGCCACCGCCCTGACCTTCTTCATCACCAACGTTCTTCCGGGTGATGCGGCGGTGGCGATTCTTGGCGATAACGCCACCCCTGCCGATATCGCGTCGCTGCGTACCGAGCTCGGTCTGGACCGCAATATCGTCGTGCGCTACGCCGACTGGCTGAGCCACGCGTTGCGCGGTGACCTCGGCAAGTCGTATCGAACCCGCGAGAACATCTCGACGATGATCGGCGATCGGTTGCCGGTCACGCTCGAGCTGATCCTGCTGACTCAGCTGATTGCGCTCGGCCTTGCGGTGCCGGCCGGCATCCTGGCTGCCTATCGCAGCCGCACGAAGGTCGATTCGGCGCTGGCCATGGTCTCGATTGGCCTGCTGTCAACGCCGGCCTTCGTCAAGGGCATCCTGCTGATTTACCTGATGTCGGTGCTGCTCGGCTGGTTCCCGGCATCGGGTTTCAAGAGCCTGTCCGATGGACTTGGCGCCAATCTGCACAGTCTGGCGCTGCCGGCGATGACGCTGGCGCTTGCCGAGTTTCCGGTCTATATGCGACTGCTTCGCGCCGACATGATCAGCACGCTGCAGCAGGACTACATCCTGGTGGCGCGTGCCAAAGGCCTGAGTGTGCGCGAGATTCTGCTGGGCCATGCGCTGCGGCCGTCGTCGCTGTCGCTGGTGACCGTGGTCGGCATCAATCTCGGCCGGCTGGTGGGCGGCGCGGTCGTCATCGAGACGCTTTTTGCGCTGCCCGGCATTGGTCAGATGCTGGTCAATGCGGTCTATCAGCACGACCAGTTCGTGATCCAGGGCGTCGTGCTGGTGATTGCCACCGGCTTCGTGCTGATCAATCTGCTGGTGGATCTGATGTATGCGTTGATTGATCCGAGGGTGCGAATCGATGGCTGAGACGGTGGCTGCCTCATCCCTGCCTGCCAGGCCTGCAGCGCGCAAGTGGCTCGAGCCGGGTCTGCTGCTGGCGGCGGCCTGGCTGCTTGTGCTGTTTTTGCTTG
The DNA here is from genome assembly GCA_945883285.1 of Bordetella parapertussis. Classification (GTDB taxonomy): domain Bacteria; phylum Pseudomonadota; class Gammaproteobacteria; order Burkholderiales; family Burkholderiaceae_E; genus UBA4615. The sequence goes on from CAMCXH010000065.1 coordinate 10,009, forward strand.
CCGTGTTTGCGCCCTGGCTCGGGATTGTGAGCCCGGAAGAGGCTGATCTGCTGGCCACCCTTGAGCCGCCGGGCGCCGCGCATTGGCTGGGCACCGACTCGCTCGGTCGCGATACCCTGTCGCGCCTGATCTGGGGCGGCAAGGTGTCGCTGGTGGTGGCGATCGGCAGCGTGGCGATCGGTCTGGCGATTGGCGGTGCGCTGGGCCTTGTGGCCGGGTTTTTCGGATCGACGACCGACCGGCTGATCATGGGCGTGATGACCGTCATGCTCTGCTTTCCGGGCATCATCCTGGCGATCGCGCTGGTCTCGAGCCTCGGGCCGAGTGTGGGCAATGTCACTGGTGCCATCGGCGTGATTTTCGTGCCGGCCTTTGCCCGGATCGCCCGGGCCAATACCCTGAGTCTGCGCGACCGCGAATTCGTGCTGGCCGCGCGCCTGATCGGCGCGAGCGTGCCGCGTATCCTGATGCGTGAAGTGCTGCCCAACCTGATGCCGGCGCTGCTGTCGTATGCGGTGGTGATGCTGGGCGTGGCCATTCTGGCCGAGGCCGCGCTCGGTTTTCTGGGCCTGTCGGTGCGACCGCCGCAGCCGAGCTGGGGCGGCATGATCGCCTCCGAGCGTTCGAGTCTGGTGGAAGCGCCGCTGGCGGTCTTTATCCCGGCGATCTGGATGTTTCTGACGGTGCTGTCGATCAACTGGATCGGCGAATCGGTGCGCCGCCTCTTCGATATCAAGGCGCAAACGCTATGAGTGGGGCGCTATGAGTGAGTTGTCGCGCGCGGATTCGCAGGCGGCGGCCATTGACGCGGCGCCGCTGCTGAGCGTGCGCGATCTGTCGGTGCGCTTTGCCAGCCCGCGGGGCTCGGTGTGCGCAGTCAATGGTGTCGGCTTCGATCTGCAGGCCGGGCGCACGCTGGCGATCGTCGGCGAGTCGGGGTCGGGCAAGAGCGTGCTGTCGAGATCGATCCTGCGGCTGTTGCCGGCGTCGACCACGACGCAGACCGGCGAGATCCGCTTTGACGGTCAGGCCCTCTCGTCGATGACTGAGGACGAGCTGCGGCAAGTCCGCGGGCGCGAGATCGCGATGATCTTCCAGGACCCGATGTCTTCGCTCAATCCGGTGCTGACTATCGGCCGCCAGATCGGCGAGGTGCTCGGCAAGCATCTCGGGCTGGCACGGCCAGCGCGTGAGGCCCGCATCATCGAGCTGCTCGAGGCAGTCGGCATCTCGGCGCCGCGACAGCGGCTGGGCGAGTATCCGCATCAGTTGTCGGGCGGCATGCGACAGCGCGTGATGATTGCGATGGCGCTGGCCTGCAGTCCGAAGATCCTGATTGCCGATGAACCGACCACCGCGCTCGATGTCACCATCCAGATGCAGATCCTGGTGCTGCTCAAGCGGCGCCAGCGTGAGACCGGTATGGCGATGATCTTCATCAGCCATGACCTGGCGGCGGTGAGCGGTGTGGCTGACGAGGTGGCGGTGATGTATGCCGGGCGGATCGTCGAGCAGGCGCCGGTCGATGAATTTTTTGCGTCGCGCCGTATGCCCTACGGCGAGGCGCTGCTGCGGGCCCGGCCGATGGCCGATGCGTCCGGCGGCCAGCGTCTGGAGGCGATCGGTGGCAGGCCTCCCGATCTGGCGGCGCTGCCGCCGGGCTGTGCCTTTGCCGAACGCTGCAAGCATGTCCAGTCGGACTGCCGGCTGACGGTGCCACCCATGGTGATCGAGGGCAGTCGTCGTTATGCCTGTCTGCATCCGCTGTCGGATGCCGGTGCGCCGGTTGCGCCGGGTGCGGCCGGTTTGCCGGCGGAGCAGGCGACATGAGCGCAACGGTGCTGGAAGTGCGCGATCTGGTGCGCCGATTCAGGCGTGCCGATGGCCGATGGGTGACCGCGGTCGATTCGGTAAGCCTTTCACTCGAACGCGGCGAGACCCTCGGGCTGGTTGGCGAGTCGGGTTGCGGCAAGTCGTCGCTGGCGCGTGCGATCGTGCAGTTGCCCCCGCCCGATGCCGGTGCGGTGCTGCTCGATGGCGAGGACCTGACGCACGGGTCGACGCAAGCCCTGCGCGAGCGCCGGCGTCGGATGCAGATGGTGTTTCAGGATCCGGTGTCATCGCTCAATCCGCGCCGGCGGGTGGGCGAGATCGTCGGCGAGCCGCTGCAGGTCTGGGGCGGCGGATCGGTCGTCGATCAGCGCGATCGGGTGTCGGCGGCGCTGACCGAAGTCGGCTTCGATGCCCAGACTGTCTGGTCGCGCCGGCCGCACGAGATGTCGGGTGGCCAGTGCCAGCGGATCGCGATTGCCCGTGCCCTGATGCTCGAGCCCGAGGTGCTGGTGCTCGACGAGCCGGTGTCGGCGCTTGATGTGTCGGTGCAGGCGCAGATCCTGAATCTGCTGATCGACATTCGTGCGAAGCGCAGCTTCAGCATGCTCTTCATCAGCCACGACCTGGCGGTGATCCGCAATCTGTGCGATCGGGTGGCGGTGATGTATCTCGGGCGAATTGTCGAGATCGGGCGTACCGAGGACATTTACCGGCGTCCGTCGCATCCCTATACCCGTGCCCTGCTCGATTCGGTGCTGGTACCGGGGCGTGCTCTGCCCGAGCAGGAGGCGCTCGGCGGTGAGTTGCCCTCGATTCACAACCCGCCGAGCGGCTGCCACTTCCGGACCCGCTGCGCGCGCGCCACCGAGCGGTGCGCAAGCGAGGTGCCGGTGTTGTCGGAGGTCGCGGGTGGCCAGCGCAGTGCCTGCTTTCATCCGCTGGTGGCGCTTAGCCCCGGCGCTTGAGCGCTTACTTCGGCTGCGGCACCACCCGCAGGTAGGGTTTGACCGTTTTCCAGCCGTCGGGATATTTCTTTTTGGCGTCGTCATCCGACACCGAGGGCGCAATGATCACGTCCTGACCCGGCGTCCAGTTCACCGGCGTGGCCACCTGATGCTTTGCGGTCAGCTGGATCGAATCGAGCACCCGCAGGACTTCATCAAAGTTGCGACCGGTACTCATCGGATAGACCAGCATCAGCTTGATCTTCTTGTCCGGGCCGATCAGGAAGACCGTGCGCACGGTGGCATTGTTGGCGGCGGTGCGACCATCAGACGTGGTGCCGGCATCGGCGGGCAGCATGTCGTAGAGCTTGGCGACCTGCAGTTCAGGGTCGCCGATCATCGGGAAATTCACCTTGTGGCCCTGGGTCTCTTCGATGTCGAGGGCCCATTTGCCGTGGCTGCTGGCCGGGTCGACGCTCAGACCGATGATCTTGCAGTGGCGCCTGGCGAACTCGGGTTCGAGGCCGGCCATGTAGCCGAGCTCGGTGGTGCACACCGGGGTGAAGTCTTTCGGATGCGAGAACAGGATGGCCCAGCTGTCGCCGATCCACTGATGGAAATCGATCGTGCCTTGAGTGGTCTCGGCGGTGAAGTTCGGGGCGTCGTCATTGATGCGCAGTGACATGGTCGTGGTCCTAATGGTCCTGATGGTCCTGATGGTCCCTTGGTCGCCGGGAGTACGGAATCTACCGTCAGCGCAATGGCCCTGCCAGACCCGCGATTGATCGAAGTTAAGAGCGAAACGGATCTTGGGGCAGGCGCGCCTCGCTCAGTGCGAGTGCTCACTGCGGATGCTCACTGCGGATGCTCAGTGCGAGTGCTCGAAGACCAGCCAGCCTTGCCGGCCTTCGGTGGCCAGCCCGACGGTGGCGCCGTGCGGCAGCGTCAGTTTGGGGCTGGCGTGGCCAAAGGGCAGACCGCTGACGATGGGTGTTCTGGTCTGGGCACGCAGCCATTTGAGCACCGCCGGCATGTCGTAGCCGCGATCGTGGGCGCCGAGCGTATAGCGATTGACATGGCCGATCAGCACCGCGCGCTGCGCGTCGATCACCCCGGCCTGCAGCAGCTGGATCAGCATGCGTTCGATGCGGTAGGGATGCTCGTTGACGTCCTCCAGAAAGAGGATGCCGCCTTTGACCTTCGGAAAGTAGGGCGTGCCGAGCAAAGCGCAGACGATCGACAGATTGCCGCCCCACAGCGTGCCCTGCTCGTCGACACCCTCGGGGCCTTTGGCCTTGAAGCCCAGGATTTCGAGCTCGCCGCTCATGGCTTCGCGAAAGCAGCCCAGCGTCACCGGATTGACCGCCTCGGGCGTATCGACCCCGAAGTCATCGATCAGCGCCGGTCCGGCCCAGGTAACGGCGCGTGCGCGCGCCAGCATTGCCAGGTGAAAGGCGGTGAAGTCGGACAGGCCGACCCATCGCTTGCCGGCGCGGGCGAGCCGCTTGAAGTCGAGCATCGGCAACAAGCGCGTCAAGCCATAGCCGCCACGGGTGATCATGACGATCGAGGCGTCCTGTGCGGCAGCTCGCTCGAAGGCGCCGGCACGCTGATCGTCGCTGCCGGCAAAGCGCTGCGTGCGACGCAGTGCGGCCGGATCGAAGCGGGTCGGATGGCCGAGCTGCGCAAGGATCGAGGCGGCATGGCGTGCCCGCGCGACGTCTGCGACCGCGCCCGAGGGCGAGATCAGGTAGATCGGATCGTAGTCCGATGCTTCGGCGAACGGCACGGGGGCGGCTGGAGTGGGGGATGAGCGCATGGCGCCAGTCTGCCATGAGCCGCAGGCGCGCCGGCTGGAGCGGCGAGCCCGCCAGGGGGTGGCCTCAGTGAGCCACCTCAGTTGCAGGTCTGGTCGATGACTGCTCGGGCCTCGTTAACCACCTTGATCTGCCAGTTACTGTTTTTCAGCATGGCTTCCTGCTGACGCAACAGCTTTTCCAGCCCCTCAATGTTTTTGGCGTTCTCCAAAACGACGGTTTTCCCGTCGAGCTCTGCTTGCTTCAGGGCCGTCAGATTGTCGTAAAGGTTGTATGAGGCTTTCAATGCAGAGCCAATACCGGGTATGAGACCCAGCGCTTCAGCCTGCACCCAGCTGTCAACGCCATCCGTCAACACTGCAAGATTCAAGTCTGTTTGCTTGGACAGAACGATTGCAGCGAATTTACCGGTCGTGGTCGTGACGGTTTGGGTGACCGGAGAAAGTCCAAGTATGTCGCCGATTGCATTGGCGGCTGTCTTCAAGGCCAATGTCAGCTTGAGTGCGGTATCGACACTTGGAAGATTTGCTTTTTGTTCCAGTATTTCTTTCTTCAGCGGACCAAGCACTTCAAGACTTTGGCTGGCAGCCTTGTAGTGCTTGATCGCAAACTCAAAGTCTTTGGCTAATTGGGTGTCACGGTACTTGACCAGCGCAGCGCAGTTTGCAGGCTTGGTTTTCGGCTCAGGCTTCGTTGGTTTGGCTGGGTCTCCCGCCTTTGACGCGGTGCTGGCGTTAGGCGTGTTGAGCTTGGCGCTCGCCGGTCTCGGCGGGCATTTGAAGTCGCCGTTGGGCTCGCTGGTGAAGCCGCCCATGCCGGTGGCCGCGCCCGGCCCGTTGCACACCACGGTCTTCGGATTGGTGATCTCAGCGGTCCGGCTTTCGCCCGCGGCGAGTTCAATCGGCACGGTGTAGTACTGATTGAGCGGGCTGCCGTCGCCGCAGGCCCTGGCCCTCAGCGAATTGCCCCCGTTCAGGTCGGTGGCGCACAGGGCGACACTGATCGGGCCCGGGCAGACATTCTTCAGGACGGTGTTGGTGCCGGCCGACTGCACCGACAGGCAGTCCGCTGCCGGCTGGGCGAGGGCCGGCGATGCGGCGATCGACACGCCGAGCGCCAGAGCCGCGAGACCACGGGCGAACAGCGCTGAAGCCATCATGGGTCGCGACAAGCGGGTCATTTGAGACCGTATCGCGAGGCGGCTTCGGCCGAGCAGGCAGCCAGGGTGGTGTAGCTGCCGCCGGCGTTGTACCAGGTGCCGGAGCAGGCGCTCGAGGGGGTTGAACTCGAGGTGGTGCACAGACCGTTCGTCACGGTGTTGCTGCCCGATCTGCACACGAACAGGTTGTAGGTCGTGACCGGCAGGGCCGCACCCGAGTTCGAACTCGATCCCGATCCCGGACACAGGTCCTTGACGACCGAGACCGCATAGTCGGCGGTCTTCTGATATTGGGTGTAGTAAGTGGTCGCTGTTGCTGTATCGCCCTTGGCGCAGGCCGCTTTGGCTGCTGCCAGATAGGAGTCGGCGTTGGCGATCTGGACCGAGCACTGCGGGTCGGCATTCGAGTTCGAGCGAACCGTGCTGCTGATAATGTCGACATAGCCCGAGCAGCTTGCCGAAGTTGCCGACGAGGTCGAGCCGGTCGAGCTGGTGGAGGACTCGGTTCCGCCGCAGGCAGCAAGGGTGAGGGTCAGGGCAAGCGAGGCAGCTTGCAGCGCGAGGCGGGTCAGAGAGAAAGCCATGAAGGGATCCGGAAGGAGGGTGAAAGGAAAGTCATCGCCCTAATCAGTTAAGTCATTAGGACTAAGCCGCATAGCTTACCAGCGGCTGAATTTCGCCGACGTGCGGTTTTCAGCAAAACCATCGCTTCGATTTCCAGTCCTTTCGGGTGATGACAGACCTCGCTTGACCCAGGGCCTCGCCGCCTGCGTCTTGCGCGTCGTCATCGGCGGCGCCTCGTGACAGATGTCCTGCGACCTTGCCCGTCTGCCACCTAGACTTGTTCTTTACGCCAACACTTTCTGACGCTTCGGCAAGACATTCGACCTATGGACAGGCGCACAGCCCCCATCAGCGCTGACCAGCATCAACCCCGCCGGGCGGCTGAAGGGGAGGCGGTGGTGATCGTTGATGTCGAGCAGTTCGCGGCGATCAGGCAGCGTCATGGCGATACCGCGGTCGACCAGGTGTCGCTCGCGGTGGCCGAGCGCTTGCGCCATCTGCTCAGGACGCAGGATCGCCTCGCGCTGCTTGGCAACGAGTCGTTCATGGCAGTCATGCCGGGGGTCGCGGTCGATGCCCTGGCGCAAATCCAGAGCCGGTTGAGCCGCGGCGTGGCCTCGCTGCGGATTGCGCTGTCGGGCGAGCACTGGCGGCTGAGCTGTCTGACTGGCGCAGCCGCCCGTGGCCTGCAGCGCACCGGTCTCGAAGGCGTGGTCAGGGCGGCCGACAACGCGCTCCATGATGCCCGCCGCCGGCGCGCAGCCCAGTCGCCCGCCTGAACCCCTGCGATATCATCGGCCACGATGATTCCGTTTCTCAAGGCACTGCTGGTTGCAGTGCCGGCTGGCGCACTTTTTAGCGCCGTCAAGGCCCCGCTTCCCTGGACCATCGGCCCCCTGCTCGCGTGTGCGGCAGTCAATGTGGCCGGCGGTGGCCTGGCCACGCCGGTGCCGATGCGTCAGTTCGGGCTCTGGATGCTCGGCACGGTGCTGGGTCTTTATTTCTCTCCGGAAGTGGTCGAGCGGGTGCTCTCATGCTGGCCCTGGATCCTGCTGGGCGTGGTCTGGTCGATGATGCTGGGGCTGGGACTGTCGTGGGCGCTGCGACGCTTCGCAAAGGTGTCAAGGCCGACCGCCTTTTTCGGCGGTGCGATTGGCGGCGCCAGCGAGATGGCGATGCAGGGCGAGCGCGCCGGCGGGCGGGTCGACCTGATCGCCGCGGCTCACAGCATGCGCATCGTGCTGGTGGTGCTGACCCTGCCGTCGGTTTATCGCCTGATCGGTCTGCATGGCAGCGATGCCTACCAGCAGCCGATGCAGGTGGTCGATGCGTCCGGCCTGCTGATGCTGGTGACGCTGACGGTTGCGGCTGCACTGCTGGCGCACCGGCTGAAGCTGCCAAACGCCTTCATGCTGGGGCCGATGGTGGTGGCTTTGTTGCTGACCGCCTCCGGTTATTCGCTGAGCGCTTTGCCCGACTGGCTGATCATCGCCGGCCAGGTGACCATCGGCGCGTCGCTCGGTTGCCGTTTTTCGCCGGGCTT
>CAMCXH010000066.1 GCA_945883285.1 Bordetella parapertussis
CCCGCCTGCAGACACGCCTTGATCGCACGTTCGAGCAGGGCCTTGACCGCCGGATCGCGCTCATCGAAGCCCTCGGCAACCAGACCCGAATCGCGGTCGAGGCCCAGGGTGAGCTGCGTGAGATCGTTGGAGCCGATCGAAAAACCGTCGAAGTGTTCGAGGAACTGCTCGGCCAAAATGGCGTTCGACGGGATCTCGCACATCATGATGATGCGCAAGCCGCCGCTGCCGTCGGCGTTGCCGCCCTCGCCCCGCTTGAGACCATTGAGCGCCAGCAGTTTCACCACTTTCTCGGCTTCGCCAACGGTGCGCACAAAGGGCACCATCAGCTCGACATTGGTCAGCCCCATGACCTCGCGCACGCGTTTCATGGCGCGGCATTCCATCTCGAAGCACTCGGCAAAGTCTTTCGAGACATAACGCGACGCCCCCCGAAAGCCGAGCATCGGGTTCTCTTCCTCAGGCTCATACCTTGAGCCGCCAATCAGCTTGCGGTACTCGTTGGATTTGAAATCGGAGAGCCGCACGATGACCGTGCGCGGCCAGAACGCCGCTGCGATCGTGGCGATGCCCTCGGAAAGCTTGTCGACATAGAAAGCGCGCGGGCTGGAATGACCGCGGGCGATGCTCTCGACCGCCTTTTTCAGGTTCGGATCGACATTCGGATAGTCGAGGATGGCCTTGGGATGGACGCCAATATTGTTATTGATGATGAACTCAAGGCGCGCCAGACCCACCCCATGGCTGGGCAACTGGGCAAACTCGAAGGCGAGTTGCGGGTTACCGACGTTCATCATGATCTTCAGGCCGATATCGGGCTGCGCGGCGGTGCTCATCTCGGTGATCTCGGTCTCGAGCATGCCGTCGTAGACGAAACCGGTATCGCCCTCGGCACACGAGACCGTCACCAGCGCCCCGTCGCCCAGGCGGTCGGTCGCATCGCCGCATCCCACCACAGCCGGAATACCGAGCTCACGCGCGATGATCGCTGCGTGGCAGGTCCTGCCGCCCCGGTTGGTGACGATCGCCGACGCGCGCTTCATCACCGGCTCCCAATTGGGATCGGTCATGTCGGTGACCAGCACATCGCCGGGCTGGACCCGGGCCATCTCGCTTGCATCGCCGACCACCCGCACCGGGCCGGCACCGACCTTCTGGCCGATGGCACGGCCACTCACCAGCACATCGGAGGTGGACTTAAGGCGGAACTTGAGCTGACGGCCTTCTGCCGCCATCGACTTCACCGTCTCGGGTCGAGCCTGCAGGATGTAGAGCTTGCCGTCGAGACCATCACGGCCCCATTCGATATCCATCGGACGGCCATAGTGCTTCTCGATGATCACCGCATAGCGGGCCAGTTCGATCACCTCATCGTCGGTCAGCGAATAGCGGGTGCGCAACTCGACCGGGGTATCGACGATCCGGACCGCGGGGCCCTGCTCGCGTTCGCCTGCTGACAGATTGCCGAACTCCATCTTGACCAGCTTGGAGCCAAGCTGGCGCCGGATGATCGGCAGCTTGCCGGCCGCAAGCATCGGTTTGTGCACATAGAACTCATCGGGATTGACCGCGCCCTGGACCACAGTCTCGCCCAGACCCCAGGCACTGGTGATCAGGACGGCATCCGGAAAACCCGACTCGGTATCGATGGTGAACATCACGCCCGAGGCGCCGAGATCGCTGCGCACCATGCGCTGCACCCCTACCGACAGCGCCACATCGGCGTGTGCAAAGCCCTTGTGGACCCGGTAGGAAATCGCCCTGTCGTTGTAGAGCGAGGCAAAGACATGGCGCAGGCGATCGAGCACCGCGTCGATGCCAACCACATTCAGGAAAGTCTCCTGCTGACCGGCAAAGGAGGCATCCGGAAGGTCTTCGGCGGTCGCAGAAGACCGGACAGCAACCGATATTTCACCTGAAGAAGTCGTCTCAAGTGTTTGATAAAATTGTCTAATCTCTTTCTCAAGACGCGCAGGCAGCGGCGCCTCGACCACCCATTTTCGGATATCGGCGCCACACTGCTCCAGCGCCTTCACATCGTCGACGTCCAGGCCATCTAGCCGGGCACGAATGCGCTCGACCAGCTCGTTTTCAGCAAGAAAGTCGTTGAAGGCCAGTGCCGTGGTCGCAAAGCCGCCGGGCACGCGCACACCCGCGCCGGCAAGTTGACTGATCAGTTCGCCAAGCGAGGCATTCTTGCCGCCGACCGATTCGACATCGGTCATGCGCAAGGCATCGAGCGAAACGACGTAGTGTCCGTCGTGATTGTTCATGGGAGTTTCCTGGGAGGTTTGAAAATGGGTGAGAGCGCTGTAGTCGTACCGCGACGCCCCGACCGCTCGGAAACGCTACGACTGCAACACTCGGGCGCCTTCCAGCCCGATAATCGACCGATTCTACTTCGCCGAGATCTGAATGCCTGATTCCAGCACGAGCGTTCCGGAGCGCACCGCCTTTTTCGTCTCTGACGGCACCGGCATCACCGCCGAAACCTTCGGACATTCGATCCTCTCGCAGTTCGAAGGATTGCGCTTGCGCCAGGTCAGGCTTCCCTTCATCGACGAGCTGACCAAGGCCGAAGACGCGGTCGAGCGCATCAACCAGCAGGGCGTCATCGACCGCAATCGACCGATCGTCTTCAGCACGCTGGTCAATCCGCGGATCAACGCCATCGTGCGCACTGCCAACGCAATGTTCATGGACCTGATCGCCGCATTCGTGGAGCCGCTGGAAGCCGAATTCGGTATCAAGTCGACCCACACCATCGGACGATTTCACTCGGTCGCCGAGTCGGAGACTTACAAGAAACGCATCGAGGCCATTCATTTCGCGATGTCACACGATGATGGCCAGATGCACAAGGAACTCGATCAATCGGATGTCATCCTGGTTGGCGTCTCCCGCTCAGGCAAAACACCGACCAGTCTGTACCTGGCGGTGCAGCACGGTGTGAAGGCTGCCAATTACCCGCTGATCCCGGACGACTTCGATCGCGGCAAGCTGCCGGCCGAACTCTATCGCTACAAACCCAAACTCTTCGGGCTGACGATTTCGCCCGAGCGCCTCGCCGAGGTTCGCAACGAACGCCGCCCGGGCAGTCGCTATGCATCGCTCGAGACCTGCCGCACCGAAGTCAATCAGGCCGAAGCGATGATGCGCCGCGAGAACATTCCCTGGTTGTCATCCACGACCAAGTCGATCGAGGAAATCGCGACCACCGTGATGACCCTGCTCGAGCAGCCCTAGTCAGTCGAGCAGACCGCGCTGTCGGCGCTGCTCGAAGAGGCACAAGGCGCCTGCCGCGGCGACATTCAGGGACTCGACGCCGGCGCTCTGCGGGATCCTGATCCAGCGGTCGGTATCGGCAGCAACCGTCGCGCAGATGCCATCGCCTTCACTGCCGAGCAGCCACAGACATGGCGCGCGAAGCTCACTGCGATACAGCGACTCAGCCTGGCTCGCACGGGTGCCAATTGCCGGGATCCGCAGGCGCTGGCGCACCTCGGGCCAGGGCACCGCCTCATGGATGGCCAGATGAAAATGAGCCCCCATGCCGGCACGCAGCACCTTAGGCGACCAGCACCAGGCGGTGCCGGGTGCGGTCAATACCGTCTTCACGCCTGCCGCCGCACAGGTGCGCAGCAAGGTGCCGACATTGCCGGGGTCTTGCAGCCGATCGAGATAGACCGCATCGAGCTCGATGGTCTGGGGCAAGGCGGGCTGGGGTGTCTCAACGATGAAGGCGATGCCGACACCCTGAGCGAGCGTCGACAGGCTGGCGAAAAGGGGATCGGCGGCGATAGCAGGAACGACCGCGTGCTGCGCCAGCAGACCGAGCACTTCGGGGTGCGCTGCGCCCGATTCGCTGACGATCGACGACAGCGGGGCGCCGTGTCGCTGCAGATACGCCTCGCAAAGGTGGATGCCCTCGAGCACCGAGCGACCGAGGCGACGACGCTCGCGCGCTGACCCGGACAGGTCGGTGAACTCGCGATACAGCGGGTTGTCGCGAGAACTGATGCGCCGCGCACCACCGGTCATGAGGACAAGGCCTCCCGGACCGGGGCGAAACTGCGGCGGTGCTCGCTGCACGGACCATGGCGCTTGAGCAACTCGAGATGCAGCGCGGTGCCATAGCCTTTATGCCGGTCAAAGCCGTACTCGGGATGCAGGCTGTGCAGCGACAGCATCAGCCGGTCGCGCTCGACCTTCGCCAGTATCGAGGCGGCCGAGATGCAGGCTTCGGTGGCATCGCCGCCGACGATCAGCTCAACGCCGCAGGCCAGGCGCGGCGGCTGGTTGCCATCGACACGGGCCAGGGTCGGCGCCAGCGGCAGGGCCTCGACCGCGCGGCGCATCGCCAGCAGCGACGCCTGGAGGATATTGAGCTCATCGATCTCGGCGACACTCGCCTGTCCGATCGCCCAGCCCAGCGAATGCTCGCGGATGGCCTGCGCCAGCGAATCTCGACGGGCCTCGGAGAGCTTCTTCGAATCGCGCAGACCCTCGATCGCACGGGCCGGATCGAGAATGACTGCGGCCGCCACGACCGGACCTGCCAGCGGCCCACGCCCCGCCTCATCCACGCCACAGACGACCCGGGTATCAAAGGCCAGCGCAAGCCCGCTTTGGTCGATTTCGCCGATCCGGCCACTGCCGCCCCCGCGCACCTTCGCTCGCAGGCTGTCGGTCGCGCGGGTCATCGGAGGGCGCCTGCCCGCTGCTCGCGCATCGACAGCAGGGCCTGCGCGGCCCGCGTGGCGGTATCACATCGCAGGCTGTCGTGCAGTTCGGCAAAGCGCTCCTGAAGCCGGGCCGCCATCGTCGGATCATCAAGCTGCGCCAGAAGGGCCGTGCCCATCGCCTCGGGGGTTGCCGCAGCCTGCACGAACTCGGGAACCACCCAGTCATTGCACAGGATGTTGGGCAGACCGATCCAGGGCAGATAGCCCATCCGACGCATGATCTGATAGCTTGCCCAGGCCATCTTGTAGGCGATGACCATCGGTTTTCGAAAGAGGGCCACTTCGAGGGTGGCGGTGCCGCTGGCGACCAGCACCGCATCGGCGGCAGCGATGGCATCGTGCGAATGCCCCATGACCAGTCGGCAATCTGTGCCGTCGGGCAGCGCACCGCCTGCGAGCAGGCCCTGCAGGCGCGCAAAGAGGCGCTCGGTGGCGGCCGGCACGACGAAGATCAGATCGGGGCGCCGCTGCGACAGCCACGCGATGGTCTGCACGAAGGCGGGCGCAATGTAGGTGATCTCGCCGCCACGGCTGCCCGGCATCACCGTGACGATCTGGCGCCCGGGCGGCAGACCGAGGCGAGTTCGGGCGCCCTCGACATCAGCCTGCAATGGAATCGCATCGGCCAGCGGATGCCCGACATAGGTCGCGGCGATCCCGGCATCGTCGTAGAGCTTCTTTTCGAATGGAAAGACCAGCAGCATATGGTCGACCGAGCGGCGAATGGCATCGATTCGAGCGCCCCGCCAGGCCCAGATTGAGGGGCCGATGAAATGCGCCACCTTGATGCCCGATTGACGCAGCGAACGCTCGAGCTCGAGGTTGAAATCGGGCGCATCGACGCCCACAAATACTTCCGGGCGCCACTGCAGCAAGCGTTCGCGCAGCTGGTTGCGCATCGACCGAAGCCGGGGATACTCTCGGACGACCTCGGCGTAGCCACGGACTGCAAGCGCCTCGCAGTGCCACCAGGCATCGAAGCCCTGAGCGATCATCGCAGGACCGCCGATTCCCCTGGCCTGCAGCAGTTCGGGGTCGCCAAGGTGCTGCGTGAGACCGACGAGCACCGCCCCCGCAAGCAGATCGCCGGAGGTCTCGCCGGCAACCATCCCGAGGCTGAACGCAGCGGGCGAGCTCGATGTCACGATCAGGTCGCTCGACGTGCGCGAACGGCCATCAGCGGACGATGCCGCGGCTGACCGTGGCCAGAAAATCAGCCAGCAGGCGCAGCGCATCCGCCGACCCGCCGGCGGACATCGTGCTCAGGGCCTCGAGGTCGGATGCCAGTTGCGCCCTCGCCTGCTGCAATGTCAGCTCAGACCGATAGAGCGTCTTGTAGGCCTGTTTCAGGGCCTGAATCGTCTCGGCGTCGAAGCCGCGCCGCCGCAGCCCTTCGGTATTCAGACCATGGGCCGCGGCGGTGTTGCCCGAGGCCATCACGAACGGCGGAATGTCGTGCAGCACAACCGTGCCAACGCCGGTCATGGCATGCGCACCGATCTTGCAAAACTGGTGCACGCCGGTATAGCCACCCAGGATCACCCAATCGCCGATCTGGACATGGCCGGCGAGATTGACCGTGTTCGCCAGGATGGTGTGATCACCAACGATGCAGTCGTGGGCAATATGCACATAGGCCATCACCCAGTTGTCGCCGCCGATGCGGGTGACACCGGCATCCTGAACTGTGCCCCGATTGACGGTCACGAATTCGCGAAAGGTGTTGCCATCGCCGATCTCGAGTCGGGTCGGCTCGCCTCGATACTTTTTGTCTTGCGGCGCCCCGCCAATGACTGCATGGGCATGGATGCGGTTGTCGCGTCCGATGCGCGACGGCCCTTCGAGAATGGCGTGAGCGCCGATACGGGTCCCGGCACCGACCTCGACGCCCGGACCGATGACCGCAAACGGCCCCACCTCGACATCGTCATCAAGGCTCGCCGCAGGATCGACCAGCGCGCTCGGATGAATCGTCGTCATGATGTCAGACGTCCGAGGGGGGTGGGGACGCCGCACGCTGAGGCGGCTCGACCTCGCGCAGGGTGCACATCAGCTCGGCCTCGGCCGCCACCGCGCCATCGACCGTCGCCACGCCGCGGAATTTGGAGATCGACTTGGCAAAGCGAAGAATTTCGACTTCCAGGCGCAGCTGATCGCCGGGCACAACCGGCCGCTTGAAGCGCGCCCCATCGATGCCCACAAAATAGAACACCGAGCTCGCATCCGAGCGGCGACCGAGCGTCTCAAAGGACAGGATACCGGCGGCTTGCGCCAGCGCTTCGATCATGAGCACGCCAGGCATCACCGGAAGATGCGGGAAATGACCGACGAAATAGGGCTCGTTGATCGTCACATTCTTGATCGCAACAATCCGCTTGCCATGCTCCAGTTCGAGCACGCGGTCGACCAGCAGAAAGGGATAACGGTGCGGCAGATATTCCATGATGCCGCGGATGTCGATCGGGTTCATGCAGGATCCTTGGTCAGGCCGACCATTGAGGCCAGCGCTCGCAGACGCTGGCGCAATTGCGGCAGCTGTTTGAGGGTTGCAGCGGTTCTTTCCCACTGCGTGTGAGTCTGAAGCGGCCAGGCACCGGTATAGAAACCGGGCTCTGTCACCGATCGTTCGACCAGCGACATCCCGCCGATGATGGCGCCGTCGCAGATCTCGATATGACCGGCGACACCGACCCCGCCGCCGATCATGCACCGGCTACCGATCACCGCACTGCCGGCGATGCCCACACAACCGGCAATGGCGGTGTGCTCGCCGATCCGCACGTTGTGGCCGATCTGAACGAGATTGTCGATCTTGCAGCCGTTGCCGATGATCGTGTCATCGAGGGCGCCCCGATCGACCGCGCAATTCGCGCCGATCTCGACATCATCGCCGATCAGCACCGAGCCGAGCTGCGCGATCTTGACCCAGCCGGCGGGCGACGGCGCAAATCCGAAGCCATCAGCACCGATCACGGTGCTCGCGTGAATCAGCGCGCGCTGGCCGATCCGCACGCCTTCGTAGAGCGTGACCCCGGGATGCAGAACCGATCGCTCACCCACGCTGGCCTCGGCACCGATCGAACAGCCGGCGGCAATGCGGCAGTACGCACCGATCGATGCGCCGGCTGCAATCGTGACACCCGGGCCGATCTGTACGCCCTCCCCGATCAGCGCCGAGTCGGCGATATGGGCGCTCGCATCGATGGCTTGCGCATCATGTGTCTGGGTCGAGGCTCGCGCGTCAGCAAGCTGCGCGGCCATCCATTGCGACAAACGCGCATACGCCAGATAGGGATCAGCGACCAGAATGCGTGAGGTGCCTGCCGCCACCAGGGATTCAAGGTCGGGCGACACGATCACGGCAGCGGCAAGACTCGCTGCCGCGGCGCGTGCATGACGGCGACCCGACAGAAACACAACGCTGCCTGCATCGGCTGATTCGAGCGACGCGAGGCGAAAGATCAGACGCTCGCCATCGCCGCGCAGTTCACCGCCAATCAGGGCGGCGATGGTGCTCACCGACACCGGCAGGGGCAGCGGCGGATGCACAGGCGTCCTCTATTTGGCCGCGTTGAGGGTACGCAGCACTTTCTCGGTCAGGTCGATGCGCGCCGACGCAAACACCGACTCCTGAAGAATCAGGTCGTATTTTTCCTGCTCCGCAATCTGCTTGATCACACGATTGGCACGCTCGACAACCGAGGCGAGTTCCTCGTTGCGGCGCTGATTGAGGTCCTCGCGAAACTCGCGCTGCTTGCGCTGAAAATCCTTGTCGAGATCGGAAAATTCGCGCTGCCGGCGCAGCCGGTCAGCATCGGGCGTCACCGCCGCTTCGCGATCGAGGCGCTCCGACATCTGCTTGAGCCGGGCAGCCATCTCCTGCATCTCCTTGTCGCGCCGGGAAAATTCCTGTTCGAGCTTTTGCTGCGCCGATTTCGCGATATTCGCCTCCCGAAGGATGCGCTCGGTATTGACGAAACCGATGCGGGGAATGTCCTGAGCGACGACTTGCCCGGCAATCGCCAGACCGATGGCCAGGAAACACCCGCTGAGCCAACGCCGGCCGTGAATCCCGTGAATCATTTGATGACTCTCAAGCATGTCGCGACGCCTCATCAGAAGGCTGATCCGATCTGAAACTGGAACTTCTGGAGCCGGTCCCCAGGCTGCTGGTTCAGCGGGACGCCGAGACTGAGCTTGAAGGGTCCAAGCGGCGACAGCCAGTTCAGACCGACACCCGTCGAATAACGCAAACCGCTCAAGTCGATGGACTCTGCCCAGACATTTCCGCCATCGAAAAAGGCGAAGCCGCGAATCGTCTGGTCTGCGCCAGGCAAGGGGAAAATGAATTCAGCTGACCCGACCAGTTTGCTCTGCCCGCCGGTCGGATTGCCAAAGGCATCCTTCGGACCGAGTGTGGCGGTCTCGAAACCACGAACCGAGTTGATACCCCCCGCATAGTAGTTTTTGAAGATCGGGTAAGCGCCCCCTTCGAGCGCCCAGCCTCGGGCAATCTGTCCATTCAGACCCAGGGTGTAATTGCGTGCGAGCGGGTGGAAATACTGGAAGGCAAAATCGGCGCGGGTGTAGTGAACATTGCCCACCGGCAGCGTGATCTCGAAGTTGCTGGCCATCATCAGGCCTCTGGTCGGCGCCAGCGGATTGTCGCGGCCATCTCGCAGCCATCCGAGTACCCCCAGGATCTGCCAGCTCTTGGGCCCGAAATCATCCACATACTGCTGTATCCGGGGCGGTGGATTGACGCCCACCACGATATCGTTGCGCTCGTAAAGACCGCCGAAGGAGACCCGGTCGAGCTCGGTATACGGCACGCCGAATCGCAGACCAATACCCGAGGTTCGGAGCTGATAATCGCCCAGCCCGAGAGCCTGTGCATTGACGTTGCGGGTAAAGACGTTGAAAGACCGGGAGACACCATCGGGCGTGAAATACGGATCGGTGATGTTGAAATCAATCGTCTGCTGGGTTCTGCCGGTATTGAGCGCCAGGCCGACCGATTTGCCGGTCCCCAGCCAGTTCTGCTGAACGACACTTGCGGTCAGGATGACCTTGTCTGCACTCGAAAAGCCAAAGCCGACCATGAAAGTACCGGTGGAGCGCTCGACGACATTGACGTTCAGATCGACCTGATCGGGCGCATCCGGCACCGGGACGGTATCGATGGTGACATTGGTGAGGTAGCCGAGTCGGACCAACCGCTCGCGCGACAAACGAATCTTGTCGGTGTCGTACCAGGCACTCTCGAACTGACGCAGCTCGCGCCTGACCACTTCATCACGGCTCTTGGCGTTGCCAGAAATATTGATTCGACGCACATAGACACGTCGACCGGGATCGATCGAGACATTGAAGAACACCGTCCGCTTTTCGCGGTCGATGCCGGGCAAGGCGTTCACATTCGCGAAGGCATATCCGATCGAGCCGTACAGCTCGGTCATGGTGCGGGTGGACTCGTTGAGCAGCTGACCCGAGAAGATTTCACCCGGGCTCAGCAGCATCAAGGCGGCCAGTTCGGCATCGCGGCCGAGGGTGTTGCCGCTGAACTTGTATCCGGTGACGGTATATCGCTCGCCTTCGGTGATGTTGGCGGTGATGTAGACGCCCTGTCTGTCAGCATCGATCGAGACCTGGGTCGAATCAATCGAAAACTCGAGAAAACCGCGATTGAGATAAAAGGACCTCAGGCGCTCAAGATCGCCGGCCAGCTTTTCGCGGGCGTACTGATCGGACTTGGTGTACCAGCTCAGCCAGGTCGGCGTGCTCAGGGTCAACTCGTCGAGAAGCTCTTTCTCGGTGAAGGCCTTGCTGCCGATGATCCGGATCTGCGTGATCTTGGCGACATCGCCTTCTTCGATCGCCAGCGACACCGCCACCCTGTTGCGCTCAAGCGGCGTGACCGTTGGCGTCACCGTGGCGGAATAGCGGCCACGGGCAAGGTACTGCCGCTTGATTTCCTGGTCGGCGCGATCAAGCAGTGCGCGGTCGAAAATCCGCGACTCTCCCAGGCCCAGATCCTTCAGCGCCTTGAGCAGCACTTCGCTCGAAAGATCCTTGGCACCGCTGATGTCGACCGATGCAATCGTGGGTCGCTCGGCCAGATAAATGATCAGAACGTCGTTGTCGACTTCGAAGCGGACGTCATTGAAAAAGCCGGTTGCATACAGGGCGCGGACCGCACGGGCAGCGCTGGCATCGTCGAGTCGCTCGCCCACCTTGACCGGCAAATAGCCGAAGACCGTGCCGGGCTCGACCCGCTGAATCCCGACCAGTCGAATATCGCTGATCGTGAAGGGATCGAAGGCCAAGGCCATCTGACCAAGCAAGCCCATTGCGAGCGCCAGCACGGACTTCACAAAAGAGCGCATGAAACTCCTGGTTGAAGGGGCCGACGAACCCGGCGCTTCAACCGCCGAACAGCCTGCTCAGATCGTTGAACAGCGCCACGGCCATCAAGCCGACGATCGCCATAAGGCCCGCTTTCTGGGTCACCTGCAGGAACCTTTCCGACAGCGGCCGACCCTTGATCGCCTCGAGTCCGTAATATACCAAATGGCCTCCGTCGAGTACCGGGACAGGCAGCAGATTGAGCACCCCGAGACTGACGCTGATGAGCGCCAGAAAGGCGATATAAGCGATCGCTCCGACCTTCGCAGACTGGCCGGCATAGTCGGCGATCGCGACCGGGCCGCTCAGATTGCGCCAGGAAAGCTCGCCCATCAGCATCTTGCCGAGCATGCGAAGCGAGAACCACGACATCTCCCAGGTCTGGCGCACACCGTAGGCGATGGCGTCGATCGGCCCACGATCGACCCGGACCATCTCGAAGCGGTTCTGCAGGGACGCGCCGATTCGACCGATCATGCGGCCGTTGTCTTCGGGTCGGTCGGAGGCCGCGGCCTGCGGGATGACAAGGATTCGCTGCTCGATACCATCGCGCCGGATCTCGATCGGC
Organism: Bordetella parapertussis; assembly: GCA_945883285.1. GTDB lineage: Bacteria > Pseudomonadota > Gammaproteobacteria > Burkholderiales > Burkholderiaceae_E > UBA4615. Next base: position 11,719 of record CAMCXH010000066.1, read on the forward strand.
ACTTCACGCCCGGCGCTCTCACGCAGGACATCGATCAGGTCGTTCGCACGGGTCACCGAACGCGACTGCACCGCGATCACCTCATCGGAGGCACGCAATCCGGCGCGGGCGGCGGCGCCGTCAGGCGAGACCGATCCAACCGTCACGACGCCACCGGTGAGTTCGAGGCCGAGCGTGCGCATGAAGTCCTTGTCGAGCTCGCCGGCCGGCAAGCCGTCGGTGGCAAGGCTGAGGGTGAGCGTCTCACCCGCGCGCTGCACCGTCAGTTGCGCAGGACGCCGATCGACGATGGCGTCGATCATCCGCAACCTGAGCACTGAAACCGCATTGAGATCGCGCCCGTCGAGGCCAATCACCCGATCGCCGTCGCGCAGGCCGGCGGCCGCTGCGGCCGTGTTGGCGGGGGGCTGCCCCATTACTGCGGCCGGCTCTTCGGTCCCGACCATTCCGAGGCCGGCGTACAGCGCAATCGCCAGCAGGAAGTTCGCCAGCGGGCCGGCGATGACAATCGCGGCGCGCTTGCTCAGCGACTGACGGTTGAAGGCACGATGGCGCTCGCTTGCGGGCACCGAACCCTCACCGCCTTCACGCTCATCAAGCATCTTGACGTAGCCGCCCAGCGGAATCGGAGATACCGACCATTCGGTCTTGTCCGGGCCCACCGTAAATTTCAAGAGCGGTTTGCCGAATCCGATCGAAAACCGGAGGACCTTGACTCCGCACCATCGGGCCACGAGGTAGTGACCAAGCTCGTGCACGAACACCAGCAGCGCCAGTGCGAACAGAAATGCGATCAGTGTGGTGATCATCGGGCAAGCCTTGAGAGGTGAAGGGTGGCCGCGCTGCGGGCGCTGGCATCGAGGGCAATCACTGCTTCGGTATCAGCCGGCGCACCTGCAGCGCCGATGTCGTCGAGTGTTGACTCGCAGACTCTGAAAATATCGGTAAAGCGAATGCGGCCATCAAGAAAGGCATCGACCGCGATTTCGTTGGCAGCATTGAGCACGCATGGGGCTGCGGCACCTGCCGACAAAGCCTCGCGCGCCAGCCTCAGACAGGGAAAACGCGCCGGATCGGGCAACTCGAAATCGAGGCGGCCATGGGCCGCCAGATCGAGCATCGAGACGCCACTGTCGATTCGGGCGGGCCAGGCCATTGCATGGGCAATCGGGGTGCGCATGTCAGGATTGCCGAGCTGCGCAAGCAGCGAGCCGTCGACATACTCGACCATCGAATGCACGATGCTCTGAGGATGAATCAGGACGTCGAGACGCTCCGGGGGCATCTCGAAAAGAAAGTGGGCTTCGATCAGCTCGAGGCCCTTGTTCATCATGGTGGCCGAATCGACTGAAATCTTGCGGCCCATGCTCCAGTTGGGATGGGCGACCGCCTGCTCGGGCGTCACCTTCTCCATGTCGCTCTCGCTCATCGACCGGAAGGGGCCGCCGGAAGCGGTGAGCACGATGCGACGCACGCCCATGCGCGAACCGTCGGCCGGCAGGCACTGGAACACCGCGTTATGTTCGCTGTCGATCGGCAGCACCCGCGCACCGCCGTCACGAACCGCCGCAAGAAACACTGGCCCGGCCATCACAATGGCCTCCTTGTTGGCCAGCAGGATGGTCTTGCCGGCCTTTGCTGCCGCCAGTGTCGGCGCCAGACCCGCTGCGCCGACGATCGCGGCCATGACCAGATCGGTCTCGGCGGCAGCGGCCACCTGGGCCGCCGCATGCGGGCCTTCCAGGACCTCGGTGCGGCTGTTATGGCGCGCAAGCTGTTCGCGCAATATGGCTGCCGCCTTCGGGTCGGTGAGGACCGCATAAGCCGGCTCAAACCGCAGACACTGCACCAGCAGCCGCTCGTGGCTATGACGCGCAGCCAACGCAAAGACACGGTATCGATCGGGATGACGGCCGACGACGTCGAGGGTACTTTCTCCGATGGACCCAGTGGCGCCGAGGATGGTTATGCGTTTCATCGCGCGATTATCGCAGGAGTTGCAACAGGAGCAGGCAACCGGGCATCGTTGGAATCAGCGCGTCGATCCTGTCGAGTACACCACCATGCCCCGGCAAAATCGCACCGCTGTCCTTGACGCCGGCACGACGCTTCAGAAGCGACTCGTAGAGATCACCGGCAACGCTCAGACCGGCGAGCGCGATGAGGACTGCTGCGCTGATTGGCCAGTCCAGCTCGCGCACCAGCCGGCTCGACAACACGGAATCGCCGGAGCCGGGCGCGAGCAGCAGCACCAGGAGCGCGACGACCAGCACCGCCGCCACGCCACCAGCGACCCCTTCCCAGGTCTTGCCCGGACTGATGTGAGGTGCGAGCTTGTGTCGCCCGAAGGCCCTGCCGGCGAAGTAGGCGCCGATATCGGCCACCCAGACAATCGCCATTGAAGAGACCAGCATCGCAGCACCGATCAGGCGCAGTTCAAAGAGCGCCACCCAGCAGGCCGACAGCAACAGCAGGCCGGTCGCCCAGCCCGAGCCGATCCGATGGCCGCGAACCAGCGAGATCAAGCCGATCGAGAGCCAGAACGCCAGGCTTGCAGCCGACAGCAAAACCACTGCGCCAGATACCGCAGCGTTCGCGGCGCTGGTTCGCCAGACCAGATAGATCGCTCCGCTCGCCCCCAGCGCACCGCAAAGCAGCCAGCTGCCCCGCTTGGAATCGAGAAGCCGCCCCCACTCGAACCCTGCAATCGAGAGCATCAGCAGGGACACCAGTCCCCAGACCCAGGGCGGCGCACTGGTGATTGCCGGCACGATGATCGCCAGCAATACCAGCGCAGTCATGATGCGCTGTCTGAGCATCGCCTGGGTCGCCGTCAGACTTAGGGCGCGGCGGTCTGCATGGCAACCTGGGCGCTGGTACGACCAAAGCGCCTTTCCCGAGCACGATAGGACTCGAAGGCCTTGTCGAGTTCAACAGCCCCGAAATCAGGCCAGAAGGCGTCGGTGAAATAGAGCTCGGTGTAGGCCAGCTGCCAGAGCAGAAAGTTGCTGATCCGCTGCTCGCCCCCGGTACGGATGAAAAGGTCGGGCTCAGGGGCAAAACTCATGGCCAGATAAGGAGCAAGGTCGGACTCGGTGATCAATGCGCCGGCACCTGCGAGTTCGGGGCGGGCATCGAGCATGGCGCGCGTGGCTTGCAACACGTCCCACCTGCCGCCGTAATTGGCGCAGATCGTCAGCGTCATCTTGTGGTTAGTCGCGGTTCGGTCTTGCGACTGCTCGATCAGCTTGCGCAGTGCCGGCTCAAAAGCACTGACGTCGCCGACCACCCGGAGCCGGATGCCATTGGCGCGCATCTGGTTGACCTCGCGCTCGAGGACCATGATGAACAGGCGCATCAGCAGTGACACTTCATCAGCGGGACGGCGCCAGTTCTCGGAGCTGAACGCAAACAGCGTGAGGTATTCGACGCCCCGATCAACGCAGGCCTGTACGGTCGCCCGCACCGCATCGACCCCTTTCGAGTGCCCCGCCACCCTCGGCATATGACGCGCAGCCGCCCATCGGCCGTTTCCGTCCATGATGATCGCGACATGCTGCGGTGTACCCGCGGCATCCGGGATGGTGTCTGTCGAACTGGTGTGGGTCATCAGGGGATTGCATGCCGGCCGCCCCGAAGGCGGCTGCTGGACTCAGACCGTCATGATCTCCTGCTCCTTGGCCTGGAGCAGCTTGTCGATTTCGACAATGAAACGGTCGGTCAGTTTCTGGACGTCATCCTGAGCGCGACGCTCGTCATCTTCAGAGGCTGCCTTGGCCTTGATCAGGTCCTTGAGATGACTGTTGGCATCGCGGCGCAGATTGCGAACCGCAACCTTGGCATCTTCGCCTTCTGTACGGACAAGCTTGGCCATCTCCTTGCGACGCTCCTCCGACAGGGGCGGCATCGGAACCCGGATCAGGTCGCCGGTCGAGGACGGATTCAGACCCAGGTCGGACTCGCGGATCGCTTTATCGATCGCGGCGGCCATCTTCTTTTCCCACGGTGACACACCGATGGTGCGGGCATCAACCAGCGTGACATTGGCGACCTGACTGATCGGCACCATGCTGCCGTAGTAATCAACCTGCACATGATCCAGCAGGCCGGCATGCGCGCGGCCGGTTCGGATCTTGGCGAGGCTGACCTTCAGTGCCTCAAGGGACCTGATCATCTTTTGCTCGGCATTCGAGCGGATTTCGGGAATGGTAGCGACCATGTGGCTCAGACTCCGGAATCAGACATGGACCAGCGTGCCCTCATCTTCACCCAGCAGCACGCGTTTGAGCGCACCCTGCTTGAAGATCGAGAAAACCCTGATCGGTAATTTCTGGTCGCGACACAGGGCGAAGGCGGTGGCATCCATCACCTTGAGGTCGCGCCCGATCGCCTCGTCGAAAGAAATCGTCTGGTAGCGCGTTGCCGTCGGATCCTTCATCGGATCGGCGCTGTAGACGCCATCGACCTTCGTCGCCTTGAGAACGACCTCGGCACCAATTTCGGCACCACGCAGAGCGGCCGCAGTGTCGGTCGTAAAAAACGGATTGCCTGTGCCGGCAGCAAAAATCACGACCTTGCCCTCTTCGAGATATCGCAAGGCCTTGGGGCGGATGTAGGGCTCGACCACCTGCTCGATCTTGAGGGCAGACTGGACCCGCGCGGTGAGTCCGGCGCTGCGCATCGCGTCCTGCAATGCCAGCGCATTCATCACCGTGGCCATCATGCCCATGTAGTCGGCGGTCGCGCGATCCATGCCTGACGCGCCCGGCGCGATGCCGCGAAAAATATTGCCGCCGCCGATCACGATCGCCAGTTCAATCCCGAGATCATGAGCCTGCGCCACCTGGGCGACCATGCCATCAATCGTGACACGGTTGATGCCGTAGGCATCGTCGCCCATCAGGGCTTCGCCGGAGAGCTTGAGAAGGACACGCTTGTAAGGCTTGGCGATGGTCATATGCAACTGGCTGCCTTAACAGAACTCAAACGAGGCGGAACCCAAACGCAGCGAGGCCCGAGAGCGGGCTCGACTGGCACGACAACTTCCGGGAACCCGATCGAGACCCGGACCGCCGCACCAGCCGGTCACCGTGCAGCCGCTGCCGCAGCCTCAGCAACCTCAGCCGCAAAATCGGACTGCTTCTTCTCGATCCCTTCACCAACGATGAAGAGTGTGAATGCGTGCACTTTAGCGCCGCGCGCCTTCAGAAGCTGCTCGACAGTCTGCTTGTCGTCCTTGACAAAAGGCTGACCGAGCAAGGTGACTTCCTTCAGGAACTTCTGGACCGTGCCCTCAACCATCTTGGCAATGATATCGGCGGGCTTGCCCGATTCGGCGGCCTTTTGCGAGGCAATCGAGCGTTCCTTTTCGATCAGCTCGGCCGACACGCCGCTGCTGTCGAGCGCCACCGGCTTGGACGCCGCGATCTGCATCGCGAGGTCCTTGCCGAGCGCCTCTTCGCCGCCCTGGACATCAACCAGCACACCAATTCGCGAACCACCATGGATAGAACTCGACACACGGCCATGGCCCGCAATGCGCACAAAGCGACGAACGGTGATGTTCTCGCCGATCTTGCCGATCAGCGACTTTCGACGCTCCTCGACGCTGACGCCGTCGAGATCGAGCTTGGCGAGCGCATCGACATCGGCCGGCGCCTTCTCGGACACCAGTGCAGCCAGCGCACGGGCGAAGGCCTGGAAGTCGTCGTTCTTGGCGACGAAGTCGGTCTCGCAGTTGAGCTCGACCATGGAGGCAGTGCCGCCATCGGCCGAATGATGAACCCCGACGATGCCCTCGGCGGTGACACGCGATGCCGCCTTGTTCGCCTTGTTGCCAAGCTTGACCCGAAGAATTTCCTCAGCGCGGGCCATATCGCCAGCCGCTTCGGTGAGCGCTTTCTTGCACTCCATCATCGGCGCATCGGTCTTCTCGCGCAGTTCCTTGACCATCGACGCGGTGATTTCAGCCCTCTTGATGCTCCTTCCTTCAAGCCTCTTCGGCTTCGATTTCGACAAAC
>CAMCXH010000067.1 GCA_945883285.1 Bordetella parapertussis
ATGAGGTGGTGCCGGCGGTGGGATGGGGCGTCTCGACCGTGCGGATGCGCAACAGCTGAAAGAGGGTGGCCATGAGAAGGATCGGATGCAGCATGAAGCAGGTCGCTTCGCCGAACGACCCGATCAGCATCCCGCCGACCGCAGGACCGATGAAGCGCGCGGTATTGAGTGCGCTCGAATGCAGCGCCACCGCGTTGGGCAGCAGCTTGCGATCAGGCACCAGATCGCCGAGGAAGGCATGGCGCACCGGGATCTCGCAGGCGAAGGCGATGCCGCGCAGCGTGGCCATGACCAGCAGGACATTGGCATCGACATGGCCGGTGGCGGTCAGCAGCGAGAGCAGGGCACCGAGCAGCGCCACCGTGGTCAGCAGTCCGATCAGCATCTTGCGGCGCGAATAGCGGTCGGCCAGCATGCCGGCGACCGGCGAGAGAAACAGTGTCGGCGCGAGTTGCGCAAAGCCGATCGCCCCCAGCAGCGCGACCGAGCCGGTCAGCCGAAAGGCCAGCCAGCCCATCCCGACGTTGTAAGCAAAGCCGCCGATCAGCGCGATCGCCTGGCCGCTGAAGTAGCGGCGGAACTCGCGGTTTTCGAGCGCCGGAAAGCGGCTCACAAAGCTGACCTCATCGCGGCCGATCGGCCTCCAGTCGCTCAAGGTGCCAGGCCTCGTCGCCGAGCAGGTTCGACAGCCCGGCCAGACGGGTGGCCGCGTGACCGATGGCCACTTCCTTGGTCATGCCGATCGCGCCGTGCAGCTGCACGCCTTCTTCGCCGCAGCGGCGGGCGGCGGGCGACATGAAGGCCTTGGCAAGCGATACCGCCCGCCGGCGCTCGCCGGGTGAGTCAGTAAGGCGGGCGACCGCCGCTTCGCTGATTGCGCCGGCCTGCTCGATGGCAACAAAGAGATCGACCAGCCGATGACGGATCACCTGATTGGCGGCAAGCGTCTTGCCGAATTGGCGCCGCTGCTGGGTGTAATCGCGGGTGGTGTCGAGCACCCGATGCATTGTGCCGACCGCCTCGACGCAGGCCAGCGCGGTGGCATGGTCGATCGCGGCCTCGAGCGCCGGCCAGGCGGCTCCCCCCTGGCCGAGTCGGGCGCTGGCCGGCAGCACGACCGCCTCCAGACGCAGGTCGGCGGTCTGACGGCCGTCATAGCTCGGATAGCCGCGCCGGCGCAGCCCGGCTGCATTGGCCGGTACCGCAAAGACCGACAGACCATGGGCGTCGCGCGGCTGTCCCGATTCACGGGCGACGATCAGCAGGGTGTCGGCGGCGGCACCGCCCAGCACCAGCGTCTTGACGCCGTCGAGCTGCCAGCTGCCGTCGGCCATCAGGCTGGCTCGCGTGCGAACATCAAAGGCGTCGTAGCGGCCTTGCGGCTCCCAGGCGCCGAGTGCCAGCTTGTGCTCGCCTGCGGCCATGCGCGTGAGCAGGTCGGCGGCACGGTCGGCCGCCCCGCTTGTGGCGGCGAGCGCCGAGCTAGACGCGCCTGGACGCAAGGCGGCGAGCAGCGGGGCACAGAGCCCGACATTGGCCAGCCAGGGCTCGAGTGCCATCGCGCGGCCAAGGGCCTGGGCGACGATGGCCGCATCAGTGGCATCACCGAATCCGCCGCAGTCTTCCGGCAGACCGAGGGCGAGCCAGCCCATGTCGGCAAAGGCCTGCCAGCGTTCGCCCGAAAATCCTTCGGTGCTGGCCAGCGCGGCCTGGCGCGATTCGAAGGTGTAGTCGCGCTCGACATAGCGTTGCGCGGCGTCGCGCAACATGGCCTGGTGGTCGTCGCTGTCGACGGTCGGTGTGGGGGCAGTGGTCATGATCGATCGATTGAGGGTGACTTCACGTGTGTCATCAGAGTCCGAGGACCTGCTTGGCCAGCAATTCATGCTGGATCTCGCTGCTGCCGCCCGCGATGGTGTAGCCGCGGGTCACGAAGCGGCGCGATGAGGCGGTCGGCGCATAGGGGTGACGTTCGATGAGGGGCGGCTCGGTGTCGGGGCCGGGCAGCTCGAAGTGAGCCTCGCGGTCCCAGGCCAGGGTTTGCGGCCCGAGCGCATCGACCGTCAGCACCGCGATGTCCTGGATCAATTGGCTGCCGACCAGCTTGAGCATGGCGGTTTCCGGGCCGAGTCGCTCGCCCGACTGCGCGCGCACCCTGAATCGCAGCACGGTGGCGGCGAGCGTCTCGAGCCTGACCTCGAGTTCACTGAAGCGCCTGCGAAACCACGGCCGTTCGAACAGCGTCACACCGGCTTCTTCGACCGTCTCGCCGATCGAGCGCAGCTTGGCCAGACGCCGGCGGTTTTCGGCCACCCGCGCAAGATTGAGCCGCTCGAACTCGAGCAGCGACTTGGCGATCGTCCAGCCCTGGTTCTCTTCGCCGACCAGATTGGCGACCGGCACCTTCACCTTGTCGAGATAGACCTGGTTGAACAGCGGCCAGCCATGAATGCCCACGATCGGGCGCAGCGACACACCGGGCGATGTCATGTCGATCAGCAAAAAGCTGATGCCTTCCTGCTGGCGCACGTCGGTATTGGTGCGCACCAGGCAGAAGATCCAGTCGGCATGCTGCGCGCCCGAAGTCCAGATCTTGCTGCCCTCCACCACATAGTGTTCGCTGCCGTCGGAATCGCGGGTGCGCACCGCACGGGTTCGCAGCGAGGCCAGGTCCGAGCCGGACTCGGGTTCAGAGTAGCCCTGGCACCAGAAGTGTTCGACGCCGGTCATCTTTGGCAGAAAGAAATTTTTCTGCGCTTCGGTGCCATAACGCAGCAGCACCGGCCCGATCATCTCGAAGGTGATACCGCCGAGTTCGGGCGAATGACCCAGCACCATTTCTTCCTGGAAGACCGCCCGCTGTGCCGGGCTCCAGCCGGTGCCGCCCCATTCGAGCGGCCAGTGAGGCGCCAGCCAGCCGCGATCGCGCAGCTCGCTTTCCCAGGCAATCATGTCGGCCTTGTTCGGCTCGATGCCGAGCCTGACTTTTTCGCGGACCTGCTCGGGCAGACGCTCGGCGACGAAGGCCCTGACCTGCGCGCGAAACTGATCGAGTTCCTGGGCAGACAGCGGGGTGTGGCTTGATGTGGTGGTGGCGCTCATGCGCGGCCTCCTCGTTGAAAGATGCGTTTGCCGATCGCCGCCCGATGGACTTCCGAGGCGCCGTCATAAATTCGAAAGGGCCGCAGGCGCTGGGCAATCAGCGCGATCGGCTGGTCCTGGCACATGCCGATCGCGCCGGTCATCTGCGCCGCCCGGTCGGCCACCCGATTGAGGGCTTCCGAGACGAAGACCTTGGCCATCGACGAGGTGTGGCGAATCGACTCGCCGGCGTCAAGCCTGCGGGCCACATCGGCGGTCATCAGCCGGCAGGCATAGAGGTCGATATGCGAATCGGCCACCATTGCCTGCATCTGCTGATGCTCCGAGAGCTTGGCGCCGAAGGAGTCGCGCTGCACCGCATAGGCCTGAGCGATCTCGATCGCGCGGCTGGCCAGGCCAATGCCGCGCATGCAGTGAAAGAGCCGTGCGCCTTCCAGGCGCAACTGGGCATAGTCGAAGCCCTTGCCGGCCTCGCCGATCAGCGCATCGGCGCTGACCCGGCAGTTCTCGAGCACCACTTCAGCATGACCGCCATTGGAGAATGGATCGATCGATGGAATCGCGCGGATGAGTTTCCAGCCCGGATTGCGGGTATCGACGATGAACCAGCTCGCCCCTTCGTCGCTGCGCGCCACCACGATCGCAAAGGCGGCACCCACCGCACCCGAGGTGAACCACTTGTGGCCGTCGAGGATCCAGTCGTCGCCGTCGCGACGCGCGCGGGTTGAGAGCATTCGCGGGTCCGAGCCGACACCGGGCGAGGGCTCGGTCATCGCAAAAGCCGAGCGGATCTCGCCGGCCATCAGCGGTGCCAGCCACTGCGCCTGTTGCGAGGGCGCGGCCAGATGCATCAGGGTGTCGATGTTGGGCTGATCGGGCGCGGCGCATCCGAGTGCGCCGGCACCGATGAAGCTGCGCCCGCATTCTTCGAAGACCCGAGCGCAGTCCTGCCAGCACAGCCCCATGCCGCCTGCCTCGATCGGCAATTGCGGTGCGACCAGTCCCTGGGCCTGCGCGAGCGCACGCAGCTCGCGGGTAACGGTGTCGAGCCATTCGACATCATGGGTGCGGCTGTAGTCTTCGCGCGGAATCGCCTGCTCGTCGATGAAGGTGCGCACGCGGGCGCATAAAGCATCGAGTTCGTGGGGCGGCAGCAGAGCAGGGCGCGTGCGCGCCGGTGCGGCAAGGGCCATTACGGTTTCTCCTGAAATGATGCGAACCATTCGGCGGCGCTCATGCCGAGCGACACCCGACGCATCGTGCCCTTGATCGTCGCCACGCCCTCGGGCTTCCAGGTGGCGATGAGGGCGGCCAGTTCGGTGCAGCGGGCCACGACCTGATCGTCGGCGACCACTTCGGTGGCAACGCCGAGCGCCTGCAGCTGCGGCCCGGCCACCCGATCGCCAAGCAGCGCCAGGCGCGCTGCCACCGCCTCGGAGTGGCGCAGCGCCAGCCAGGCGAGGTTGTTGGGTGCAGCCATCCCGATGCGGATCTCGGCGATCTGCAGATAGCCGGTTTCGCCGCACACCAGGATGTCGCCGGCCAGCGCGAGTGCCGCGCCGCCATTGATCGCAAAGCGCTCGAGGCCCACCAGCAGCACCTTGCGGGTCGAGGCGAGCGCAACATGGACCTCGCGCCAGCGGGCCTGAAAGCCCGGCACCCAGTCTGGCTTGGGCACCGCGGCGAAGGCGGTCAGATCGAGGCCCGAGCACAGCGCACCACCTGCGCCGCGCAGCACCGTGGCTCTGATCGAGGCGTCGGCCTCGACCGTCTGCAGCGCGGCGAACAGGCCCTCGGCCAGCGCGCCGTCGATCGCATTGCGCCGCGACGGTCGGTTGAGCACGATCTCGGCCCAGCCCTTGTGGCGATGGAGCAATACCGCGGGTTCATCGGACAAGGCCGCTGCAGCGGCGGGGGAAGTCGGTTCGGTCATGGTCTCAGCCTCGCAGGGTCACTCGGTAATCCATCATGTCGGCGCGACAGTCGGTGATCGAATAGGCAATCGGTCGGCTGTCGTAATCAATGCTGGTAGTGCTGATGCGCAGGATGGCTGCGCCTTCGTCATAAGCCAGCTGCTTTGCGAGCTTTGCGTCGGCCAGCAGGGCCGAGATCGACACCCGGGTGCGGGCATGGCGCAGCCCGAGCTCGACCTCGATGGTCGTGGCCACATCGCGCTCGGCGAGGTCGGTCTTCGCGAGCCGGTCGGCGGTGTCGACCGGGCACCAGGTGGTGCCGACGACAAACGGCACCTCGTCGCGATAGCGCAGCACGGTGATCGTGCCCACCACGGTGCCGGGTGCCAGATCGAGCTCGCGGGCCACCACTTCGGTGGCCTTGATGTGCCGGTGCGACAGCAGCTTGCCGCGTGCGGTGACGCCGCGTCGGCGCATTGCCTCAAGCACGCCCACCAGCGGGCCGTGTGCCTCGCCGCGGCCGGGGCGGGTCACGAAAGACCCTTTGCCGTTGACCGTCTGCACCAGCCCGCTGGTCTGCAGTTCGCCGATCGCCTGGCGCACGGTGATCCGGCTGACACCGAAGCGTTCGATCAGCGCCGATTCGGAGGGCAGGCGATCGCCGGGGCGCAGCATGCCCGACAGGATGTCGGTCCGAACGGCATCGCGCACCTGCGCAAAGAGCGGTGCCGGGCCGACCAGCCGGATCGGCGCGCCGCCCGCTTTCGGCGGCTCGCCGGGTTCGCGAGCCTGCCGAGGGGCAGGCGGTGTGGTGCGGATGGCGCTCGTCTTGGTCATTGTGTCAATGTCGTTTAACCTATCATAATAGGTCATGACAGGAGGGGGTCAAGTGACGACTGAAAATCGGCAGGGGCACCAGCAGCCGCGAATTGCCAGCACAAAGCTGTGCGACACCTTCGGCATCAGTCAGCCGATCTTTGCCTTCACGCATTCGCTCGATACCGTTGCGGCGGTCTCGCGCTGCGGCGGGCTTGGCGTCTATGGCGCGACCCGGCGCACCCCCGAGGAAATCCGCACCGAGCTGGCCGCCCTGCGGGTGAAGGCCGGCGCGGTGCCGATCGGGGTGAACCTGGTTTTGCCGCCCGGCATGCCCGAAGACAACGATCCCGGCCCGATCGAAAGTCAGTTGCCGCAGCAGCACAAGGCCTTCGTCGCCCACCTCTACGAAAAATACAAGGTGCCGGCGCCCGAGCGGCGCGGCATGCGAACCCGCTTTCTGCGCTCCAACGAGATCGCCCGCCAGCAGATGGCGGCAGTGCTCGAATCGGATGTCGAGGTGGTGGCCTGCGGCATCGGCGCGCCGCCCGATTTCGTCGAAGCCTGCAAACGTGCCGGCAAGCGCATTGTGGCCTTGTGCGGCTCGCCCAAGCACGCCCGGCGGGCAATCGATTCGGGGGCCGACCTGCTGGTGGCGCAGGGCCATGATTCAGCTGCCCATACCGGCCCGATCGGCACCTTTTCGCTGGTGCCGCAGGTGGTCGAGCTGGCCGGTGATGTGCCGGTGCTGGCGGCCGGCGGCGTCATGACCGGGCGCCATGTGGCTGCCAGCCTTGCGCTGGGCGCCCAGGGCGTCTGGACCGGCAGCCTGTGGCTGGCCTCCACCGAATACGCCATCCATCCGATCATTCTCGACAAGCTGCTGCGTGCGGGCAGCGACGACACCGTGGTGACCCGCTCCGAGAGCGGCAAGACCTTTCGCCAGTTGCGTTCGGCCTGGAGCGACGAGTGGTCGGCGCCCGATGCACCGCGCCCGCTGGGCATGCCGTTTCAGGACATGCTGGTCGGAGACCTGCTCGGCGCAATCGACGACCACGAGATCGAGCCACTGATGCATTACGCGGTGGGGCAGGGCGTGGCCTGGCTGCGCTCGCGCCGACCGGTGGCCGAGATCTTTGCGCAACTGGTCGAGGAGTCGCACGCGGCGCTGGCCAGCCTGCCGCGCTGATCGCAGCCCTTTCTCTCCTTCGCTTGTCTTCCTTTGTCACTGACGGAGCCTGTGCCATGAGTCGAGTCGATAGCGCCCCCACCGATGACCTGCCCGATGCCTCCTCATCGGCGCCGATCCTGCGGTCCGGCCGCCGCCGCGTACTGCATTCCCTGGCCGCCTCGGGCGCGCTGGCAATCGGCGCACTGAGCGGACATGGCAGCGTGCGTGCGCAGCCGGCCGCAGCCGGCCCCTGGCCGCAAAAGCCGGTGCGCATCGTCTCGCCCTATCCCGCCGGCGGCTCCAACGACAATGTCGCCCGCCTGCTCGCGGCACGCCTGAGCGACATGTGGAACCAGCGGGTTTTCGTCGAGAACAAGCCGGGTGCCAACAACCGGATCGCCACCGAGCAGATCGCGCGCACCGCGCCCGACGGCTACAACCTGCTGTTTGCCGCCGCGCCGCATGGCGCGAATCCGGGCCTGTATGACAACAAGCTGCCCTACGACACGCTCAAGGACTTCACCCCGATCGCGCGGGCGGTGATCGGGCCGGTCGGTTTCTGGGTGCCGGTCAATTCGCCGTTCAAGACCATGCGTGATCTGGCCGATGCCGCCAAAGCCAGGCCCGACATGCTGTTTGCCGGCTCGCCGGGCAACGGCAGCGGCCCGCATCTGGTGGTCGAGCTGTTCAATTACCGCACCGGCGGCAAGCTCCAGCACCTGCCGATGAAGGGTGACGCGCCGCTGGCGATCGAGGTGGTGGCCGGCCGGGTCGATGTGGCAGTCACCGGCATGACGGTCATGAAGCCGCACTTTGATGCCGGCAAGCTGCGATTGCTGGCAGTCTCGTCCGACAAGCGCTTTCCGCTGGCACCCGATGTCCCCACGCTTGCCGAAGCCGGCTTTCCGACGGTCGACGGATCGGCCTGGTTCGGCATGGTTGGTCCGGCCGGCATGGCGCCCGAGGTGGTTACGAAAATCAACCGCGATATCAACACGATTCTTGCGCTGCCCGAGGTGCGCGGGCCGCTTGAGGCGGTGGGCATCATCGTGGCCACCGGGTCGCCCGAGCAGTTCCGGGCCTTCATCGCGGCCGACGTCGAGAAGTGGACGCAGGTGGCCAAGGCTACCGGCATGAAGCCCGACTGAACCATGAATACCGAAAGCCTCGATGCCCTCTTCAATCCGCGGTCGATTGCGATCGTCGGTGCTTCGTCGTCGGCTCACCGAATCGGTGGCGTGCCGGTCGATCTGCTCAAGCGGCTGGGCTATGCCGGCCGCATCCTGCCGGTCAATCCCAAATCCGAGGAGATCCAGGGATTGCCGGCCTGGCCCACGCTCAGCGCGATCGGCGAGCCGATCGATCTGGCGATCTTCGCTCTTCCGGAGGCGGCGCTCGATGCCGCCATCGATGATGCGATCACCGCCGGCGTCAAGACCGGCGTGGTGTTCACCGCCGGGTACGCCGAGGTCGGCGCCGAGGGCGAGGCTGCGCAGCAGCGCATCGCCGAACGGGCAGCCGCAGCCGGACTTCGGCTGGTCGGCCCCAACTGTCTGGGCGTGATGAACGTACGGCGCGGTGTCTATGCCACCTTCAGTCCGGCGCCGGGCATCGGTCTGGCCAAGGCGGGTTCGATCGGCATGGTCAGCCAGAGTGGTGCGTTCGCAGCCTATGCCTATTCGCTGGCGCGTGATCGCGGCGTCGGGCTGTCGGTCTGGGCCTCCACCGGCAACGAGGCCGATGTGCAACTCGCCGATGTCATTGCCTGGATGGCCGACGATCCGGATACCCGCGTGATCATGGTTTACATGGAAGGCTGCCGCGATGGCGAGCGATTGCGCAGCGCGCTGGCCAAGGCCCATGCCGCCCGCAAGCCGGTGGTGGTGGTCAAGGTCGGGCGAACCGCACTCGGTGCGCAGGCCGCCCGCTCGCACACCGCGGCACTCGCCGGTGACGATGCGGTCTACGACGCGCTCTTTCGCCAATACGGCGTCTATCGGGCGCGTGATATCGAAGAGTTCTTCAATGTCGCCCAGGGTGCGGCGCTGGCCGGTCTGGCGCGCAATGATCGCCTCGCGCTCTTTACCGTCTCGGGTGGCGTCGGTGCCTTCATGGCCGATGAGGCTTCCTCGATCGGCCTGAATGTGGCTGAGTTGCCGTTGCCGGCGCAGCAGGAGATCCTGTCGCTGGTGCCGTTTGCAGCACCCCGCAATCCGATCGACATCACGGGTCAGATCAGCAACGACCGCACGCTCATCGACCGGGCGACGCGCATCGTGCTCGATGCCGGCGACTACGGTGCCTGGATCGGTTTCATGGCAGCGGCTGGTGCGGGCGACAGTTTCTGGCCGGTGCTCGAGTCGCTGGTGATCGGTCTGCGTCGCGACTATCCCGACACCCTGCTGGTTATCAGCACGCTGCTGTCGGCAGCGCGCCGCGATCGTCTGGCCGAGCTGGGGTGTCTCAGTTTTGCAGAGCCTTCGAGCGCGGTGCGAACCATCGGCGCGCTGGCACGGATCGGTCGTGCCTTTGATGCGCCGGTGCCGCCTCCCTTGTCGGCCTGCGCCGCACCGTCGCGTGTCCTCGCGCCCGGTGCCCTCGACGAGATCGCTTCACTGAGCCTGCTGGCCGGTGCCGGTGTGCCGACGGTGACGGTCAGCCTGGCGCGCAGTGCCCCCGAGGCGGCCGCGATTGCTGCTGCCTCGCCAGGCGCAGCCTTTGCGGTCAAGGTGGTCTCGCCCGACATCCTGCACAAGACCGAGGTTGGTGGCGTGCGATTGGGTGTCAGCGGCACCCGGCAGGCCATCGAAGCCTTCGACGCGGTGACCGCCGGCGCTCGTGCGGCCAAGCCGGCTGCGCGCATCGACGGCGCCCTGCTCGCGCCGATGGTCTCGGGCGGCGTCGAATGCATTCTCGGCGTGCGCAACGACGAGGTCTTCGGGCCGGTGGTCATGTTCGGGCTGGGCGGCACTTTCGTCGAGGTGCTGCGCGATGTCTCGATTCGGGTGGCGCCGCTTGTCCGCGCCGATGCCGATGCGATGATCCGCGAGGTCAAGGCCTTCGCACTGCTTGATGGCGCGCGCGGTCGTGCGCCCTGCGATCTCGAGGCGATCGCCGACGCGCTGATGGCCCTGTCGCAGCTGGCGATGGATTCGCGCGGCACGCTCGACAGCATCGACGTCAATCCCTTCGTGGTGTTTGCTCCCGGCGCTGGGCCGCAAGGCGTCTCGGCGCTCGCCCTCGACGCAGTCGTGCTCGGCAAAGGAGCCTGAGACATGTCATCGTCCGATCCCCGTCAGACCCTGGCCGATGCGATCGCGCTGCAAGCCTGCCTCTATCTGCTGCCGCTTTACGAGATGGCACGCATGCGGGCGGCAACCAGCCAGCGGCGCAATCAGCATGGCGAGCTGGCCGATGCCGATCCGGCCACGCAGCGGCGCTGGGTCAATACCTTCATCCATGCCCGCAAGCTGCTGGGTGCGGGCGGCAGCCGCGTGGTCACACCCAACAGCGACACGCTCTACACCAATGCCTGGCTCGATCTGTCGCGTGGGCCGGTGGTGGTGCGTGTCCCGGATACCGCCGATCGCTACTACGTGCTCGGCCTGCTCGATTTCTGGACCAATCCCTTTGCACACATCGGCCGGCGCACCACCGGCACCGCAGCTGGCGAATTCCTGATTGCAGGCCCCGGCTTTGACGGGGCAGTGCCCCAGGGCATGCGGCTGGTGCGTGCGCCGACCGATCATGTCTGGATCATCGGCCGCATCATGGTCGAAGGCCCGGAGGATGTTGCCGCGGTCAATGCCCTGCAGGACGGCTTCCTGATGGCGCCACTGGCCGTCTGGCTCAGCCCGGGGGGCAAGACCCGCGATGCCGGTGGCGAGCGTATCGATGTCGGCTTCGATCCGAAAGCGCCGCGCACTGCGAGGCACTTCATCGAGGTGGTCGATCGCGCCTTGCGCGAGAACCCGCCACCGTCGGGCGAGCATGCCCTGCTGGCCGATTTCGCCCGCATCGGCCTCGATGGCGGGCTGGTCAGTGGCATCCCTCGATGGCCCGGCGAGGTCGCTGAGTCGGCCATCGACAAGGCGCTGTTGACCATGGATGCAATGCTCGCGCGCGACCAGGGGTCCGGTCAGCAGGCCGGCGCCCGCGGCGGCTGGAGCGAGCCGCTGATTCTCGCCGAGAGCTTCGGTCTCGACTGGCTGCGTCGTGCGGTGGTCGCCAAAAAATACATCGGTGCACTCACCAGCGCCGAAGCGATGTATCCGATGGCGCATGCCGACTCGCAAGGCCGTCCGCTGTCGGGCGAGCATCGTTATGCCATCCGGTTTGCCCCGGGCAGCGAGCCGCCTGTCGACAGCTTCTGGTCGCTCACGATGTATGACAGCCGTGATTTCATGCTGGTACCCAATCTGATTGATCGCTACCGCATCGGCGACCGCTCGCGCGGTCTGCAGCGCGAGGCCGACGGCTCGCTGGTGCTCGATATCCAGCACGCCTCGCCGGGCGAGGCGCGCGAGTCCAACTGGCTCCCGGCGCCCGAGGGCCGCTTTTATCTTGCCCTGCGCGCCTATCAGCCGCGTGCCGACCTGCTCGAAGGCCGTTGGCGGCCGCCGGACATCGTGCGTCTGGACTGAGGTTTAGCCGCTATCATCGGCCGATCTCATCCTCAGGGTCGGTGCGCCATGAACCTCAGCGAAATCCGCAAGATCGTCGACAGCAAGTGGGACACCGATCTGGTCCCCCGGCTGGTCGACTATGTGAAGCTGCCGGCCAAGTCGCCGGCCTTCGATGCCAGCTGGGCCGCGCACGGTCATCTGGCGGCCGCAATCCAGGCCGGTCTGGCCTGGGCGAAGGCGCAGCCGATCGCCGGCATGACGGTCGAGATCGTGGCACTCGAAGGCCGCACGCCCTGCCTTTTCTTTGATATCCCGGCCACGCATGGTCTGGGCGAAGACCGCACCGTCCTGTTCTACGGCCATCTCGACAAGCAGCCCGAGATGAGCGGCTGGCGCGACGACCTCGGCCCCTGGAAGCCGGTGATCGAAGACGGCAAGCTCTACGGTCGCGGTGCGGCCGACGACGGCTATGCGCTTTATGCCGCGCTCACGGTGGTGCAGGCCATGGATGCGCAGAAGGTGGCGCGGCCGCGCTGCGTGGGTCTGATCGAGACCTGCGAAGAAAGCGGCAGCCCCGACCTGCCGCAATACCTCGCCAAGCTCGCGCCGCGTCTGGGCGAGGTGCAACTGGTGGTCGGCCTCGATTCCGGCTGCGGCAACTACGACCAGATGTGGGTCACCACCTCTTTGCGCGGGCTGGTGGGCGGCGTGCTGACGGTCGAGGTGCTGCAGGAAGGGGTGCACTCGGGCTCGGCCAGCGGCATCGTGCCCTCGTCGTTTCGCATCGCCCGCAAGCTGCTCAACCGCCTCGATGATGTCGATACCGGCCGGCTGCTGCCCGCCGGCCTGCATGCCGAGATTCCCGCTGAGCGCATCGAGCAGGCCCGTACCGCCGGCGACATCCTGGGCGATCAGATCTGGAAGCAGTTCCCGTGGGTCGGCTGCAATCATGGCGGCGATGCGCATGCGCACGCCATGCCCACCACCACCGACCCGGTTGAGGCCATCCTCAACCGCACCTGGCGCCCGGCCCTCTCGGTGACCGGTGCCGAGCATCTGCCTGGCATCGCCGCCGCCGGCAACGTGCTGCGCCCCAAGACATCGCTCAAACTGTCGCTGCGCCTGCCCCCGACCGTCGACGGCGACCGGGCCGCGGCCATCGTCAAGCAGGTGCTCGAGGCCGATCCGCCCTATGGCGCACGGGTGCACTTTTCGGGCAGCCATGGCGCCACCGGCTGGAACGCGCCGCCCACCGCCCCCTGGTTGCTGCGTGCCGCCGAGGAGGCCTCGCAGGCCGCCTGGGGCAAGCCGGTGGCCTGGATCGGCGAAGGCGGCACCATTCCCTTCATGAGCATGCTGGGCGAGAAATTCCCGTCGGCGCAGTTCCTGATCACCGGCGTGCTCGGCCCGCATTCGAATGCCCACGGCCCGAACGAGTTTTTGCATCTGGATGCCGCCAAGCGACTGACCGCAGCGGTGGCCTCGATCGTGGCCGATGTGAGATAGGGACGCGACCGGCGTCTTCCAGGCGTCAGCGCCCCGCTTTTTCCCAGAGCGTGAAATAGAACCGGGCGCCCTTGCCCGGTTCCGAATCGGCCCAGATGCGCCCGCCATGGCGACGAACGATGCGCTGGACCGTGGCCAGCCCGACACCCGTGCCCTTGAATTCGGCTTCGGTATGCAGGCGCTGGAAAACCCCGAAAAGGCGATCGGCAAAACGCATGTCGAAGCCATCGCCGTTGTCGCTCATGCAATAGACCGTCGCCGGACCGGCGCCACTGCAGGCAAATTCAATGTGCGCGTTCGGCTGTTTCGCGCTGAATTTCAGGGCATTGGACATGAGGTTTTCGAGCACGACCCGCAACAGCGTGCGATCGCCTTCGACCTGGATACCGGGCTGCACGATGATGACGGCCTGGAGGCTCGGATCATTGGCTCGCAGCTGCTCGGCGATCAGATCGGCCAGACGTGAAAGATCGACCGGCTCGGTTGCCAGCGGCTGGCCACTCAGGCGCGCAAGGCCGAGCAGGGCGTCGACCATCTGTGTCATCCGGCTGGCCGAGGTCAGGATGCGCTGCAGATGGTCATGGCCGACCCGATCGAGACGGTCGGCGTAATCCTCGTCAAGAATGCGTGCAAAGCCTTCGATCACCCTGATCGGCGCGCGCAGATCGTGCGACACCGAGTAGGTGAACGACTCCAGCTCCCGGGCGGCGGTTTCGAGCTCGATGGTTCGCTCCTGCATCGAGCTGCGCAGCTGATCGATCGCACGGCTGCCTTGCTGCAGTCGCTCCTGCTCGGCCGAGCGGTCATGGATCAGCAGTGCCGCGCAGGCACGCAGGGAGCCGGTCCCGGGCAGCGGTTCAAGGCGCAGCTCGACCGTCCGGCATTCGCCATACTTGCGGGCGACTTCGGCCTGCAGTCGGGTGTCGCGACGCGCCAGCAGCGCTTGCCCGACACTCTCGGCGGCGCCTCCCGAGTCGGGTCCAAAGAGGGTTTTGCAGGGCAAATCACGCAATTCCCGCTCGCTTCTGTCAAAAAGCTGACATGCCGCGGCATTGGCCCAGATGATCCGCCATCCGCTCGTCGGCTTGCTGTCGGCCTCGATCCAGACGACCGGCTCGCTGGCGGCCAGCAGTGCGGCGGTGGCAAGACGCCTCGCGCGGTCAGCCGCGGTGTCGATACCGGCGTCGCGCGAAACCCCGGTGTATCCGAGAAAGCGCCCTTGTGCGTCATGCCGGGGCACACCGCTGTCGATCGAGACGCGTGTGCGCCCTGAGGGATCGTTCCAGACCCAGGCAAAGTCGCTGAAAGGCTCCTGGCTGGCCAGCCGGTCGCGGTGCTCCTGCCAGTCGCCGGTCTCAAGCGGCAGGGCACCATCGTCCCAGAGAAAGCTGCCGATTCGAAGTCTCAGTGCGGACGGGTTCGGGCCGTCGTCGACGCGGGTGATGCGGCCGCTCTCGTCTTGCTCCCAGTAGACGTCCCGTGACAGCCTTCTGAATGTCTGGAGTTCGAGGCCGACCACAGGCAAGGCCTGATGACCCGACTCGGTTGGTCGGACAGATCGGCCGAAGAACGCCAGAAGGCGGGTCGCAAGCGAGGTCATGCCTGGTCCGGTTCGTCCGGCTCCTTGCCCGGTCTGGGGGGCTGCCATCCTGCTCCCTTCCAAAGTCGGCGCGCTGCCGTTCGTCGGGAGCCCGTCGCAAACCGTGCGTATCACGGAGGCCGGGTATCCGAAAGATCGCAAGAGTACGCTAAGCTGAATCGAGCCTCCAAGCGACTCCTCTCTATGTCTTCCATTGCCCCGCTGCCCAGTCAGCAATCGCTGCCTCACATCATGCTGATCGACGACGACCCGATGTGGTTGATGTCGATGAGTCAGGGTTTGCGCGAACGGGGCTTCATTGTGACCGAGCATCCCGGCATCACGCCTGGCTTGTCCGAGCTCAACGACAATCCGCCCGACGGTGCGATAGTCGGCGAGAGGGTGGCCGGTCAGAGCGGCTTCGAGATCTGCCGCAAACTGCGCGAACACCCCGCGGGCGCCTTCGTTCCCATCCTGTGGTTGAGCGATCATGACGACGACCTTGCTACCGGTCATGCGGGCGACGCCGGTGCGGTCGACTACTGCCTGCGATCCTTCAGCCCGACCGCACTCGCCCACCGCCTGCAGCAGCTGCTTCGGATATCGCGCCTCGAGCGATCACTCGAGCAGGGCGCATCCGGTGGCCCGGTTCGCGCCAAACCTGTTACGTCGGGGTTCGAGTGGCTTCCCCTGAATGCCCGGGTGCGAGGAAAGGCTGATCTTTTCAGCCTGCTCGAGTGGCCCGGTCAACCTGAGGCCTTACGTCACCGCGACCTGCTGAATCTGATCGCCAAGCCTGATCGCAGGCGTCTGTGGAGTGTGCTGGCCCGACTGATGTCGGGGGGGCCGACCGTCAGGCAAGAGATCGAGGTCATCACCGGAACCGGCAATCTTCGCCGCATGCGCATCGATGTCCACGAAATCCACGCCGATGCGCGGGGTCCGGTCAGGGTGTGCGGCATGGTCCATGACGTGACGCCCGCCGGCGGCAGTAATCCGCATATCTATCAGATCACCCACTTCGATTCACTGACTGGTCTGCCCAATCGGGCCTGGCTGCTCAATCACCTGAAAAGCAAGCCGTCATCGAGCGCCGGTTTGCGCGGCTTTGCCAGTATCGAGATCGATCGCTATCAGCTTGTGCTCGAAGCGCTCGGCGCCACCGCCACCGATCGCCTGTTCATCGAGGTGACCCATCGCCTGCGTCGACTGGCCAACGAGTCGCGGGCAATCAAGGCCGATATCGCCGCAGGCACCTGTATCGAGGCGATTACCTATCACGGCGTCAATTCACTTGGCCTGTTGATCGATCGCCTCACAGACGGCGATGCAGCGCTTCGTTTCGCGCGTGCGGTGGTCGATTCCTTCGATGAGCCCTTTCTGGTGGGTGGTCGCGAGTGTTTTCTTCGCGCCTCGGTCGGCGTCCATGTCAGCAGCGGCCCGCTCATCGACCCTGCAGCCTGGATCACCCATGCCGATCACGCCAGGCGTGTCGCGACCTCCGATGGCGGCGATACCGCGATTCTGTTTGACACCTCGATGTCCGAAGGCGAAGCCGATCGGCTCGACATGGACAGTGGCCTGCGCAAGGCGCTCGAGCGGGGCGAAATGACCATGCATTTCCAGCCGCAGTACTCGGCCTGGGATCGTCAGTTGGTGGGCTTCGAGGCGCTGATGCGCTGGGAGCGAAACGGCAAGATGCAGCCCGCCGGCAAGTTCATCGCGCTGGCCGAAGAGACCAACTTGATCATTCCGCTGGGCGAATGGGCGATCGACGAGACCTGCAAGGCGCTCGCGGCGCTCAAGCGGCTCAACCGCAGTGATTGCTCGATCGCGGTCAATCTCTCGTCCAAGCAGTTGCATACCGGGACGCTGCCCGCCGTCATTGCCGATGCCTTGAAGCGGCATGGCGTCGAGGCGACCAGCCTCGATGTCGAGCTCACCGAGTCTTCGATGATGAAGGATGCAGAACGAGCAGTGCAGGCCCTCAAGGCGATCCGTGCACTCGGCGTGGGTCTGGCCGTCGATGATTTCGGCACGGGTCATTCCTCCCTGGCCTATCTCACGCGCCTGCCGCTGACGACGCTCAAGATCGATCGTTCATTCGTTCAGGATGTGCACAGCTCCGAGCGAAGCCGGGCTGTGGCAAGCGCCATCGTCGCGCTTGCCGCCAATCTGCAGCTCTCGGTCGTCGCCGAAGGGGTCGAGACCGAAGAGCAGCGTCAGTCGCTGATGGCGCTGGGCTGCGATCTGCATCAGGGCTGGCTCTATGCCCGAGCAGTGCCGCTCGATCAGGCCTTGCGCATTGCCGCCGAAGACAGCGCGCGTCGCAGCCTCAGCGCGCTGACAGCATGAAAACCGCGGTTCCGATCCGCAAGCCTGCGACTGCACCCTACGCTGAAGCCGGAAGGCCGCTGTCGAGCAGCGATGCTGCGCG
The DNA here is from genome assembly GCA_945883285.1 of Bordetella parapertussis. GTDB lineage: Bacteria > Pseudomonadota > Gammaproteobacteria > Burkholderiales > Burkholderiaceae_E > UBA4615. The sequence goes on from CAMCXH010000067.1 coordinate 17,150, forward strand.
TGCGGCGATTCGTCTGCTGACGCAGAGCGGTATCGAGCTGACGCCAGGCAATTACCGTCTGGCCTGGATTCGTGTGGGCGGCCCGCCGGTCGACGGCGACCTCGAGCAGATTACGTCGAGGGCCTTCGAACTGCTGGGGCGCTATGCCCCGACCGATTCCATGTCGGCGCTCACCGGCTTTGTGCGCGCTCGGCGCTGGGCCGAAGCGCAGGCGATCCTGTCGCGCCTGGAGCGTGCCGGCGAGCTCGAGCCGGCCGCTTCAGCGCCGCCTGTCGAGGCTGACCAGTCCGCCGGCAGCGCTTCAACCGACTCGGCAGTCGATACCCGCCGATCGAACAGCCAACTGCGCAAGCTCAACGCCGAACTGGTCGAGATCGTGGGCGCGCTGTGCAGCAGTTTCGAGGCCATGTCCGAGCCCGACAGCTGGATCTCGGCGCAGGTGAAAGCCGTGCGTGATGCGGTCAAGGACGGCTCCGATCGCCGCTCCCTGGCGTCAGCCCGCTCGCTGATCGAGCAGGCC
>CAMCXH010000068.1 GCA_945883285.1 Bordetella parapertussis
TGAATGGCTCGCCCCGATGCCACTCGATGCCCCGATCGAAGTGCGCTCGACGATCGAATCGGTCAACCTCAAAACCGGTCGCAGTGGCACGCTCGGCTTCGTGTCGCTGCGCAATCGCTGGTACTCGGGCGACGTCTGCGGTATCGACGAGTTGCAGACCGCGGTGTACCGCGAGGCAGCCGGTGCCAGCACGCCAGCGCCGGCTGCAGGCGGCACCCCCGCAGCGGCCGCACCGCCCCCTGACGGCGACTGGCAGGCACACTTCACGCCGAGCGCGCCGCTGCTCTTTCGCTACAGCGCGGTCAGCTTCAATACCCACCGCATTCATTACGACCATCCCTATACCACCGGGGTCGAGGGATACCCTGGACTGGTCGTCCATGGCCCGCTGCTGGGCACGCTCATGCTCGACACCTGGCGCAATGCGCATCCGGGCAAGACACCGCGCCAGTTCGTCTTTCGCAACCAGCAGCCCGCCTTTGTCGACAATGAAGTCAGCTGCGGCGGTATCGAGATCGGACCGGGCAAGAGTCGGGTCTGGGTCAGGCATGCCGACGGCAGCGAGCATGTCGCCGGTGAAGTGAGCTACGAATAATGGGATTCGGTGCGTCGCGGATCTCGCGGCGTACCGATGTTCGGCCTCAGCAGATCACACAACCTCGGCAGCTCACAGACACTCAGCCGATCAGGCCTGCAGCCTGGCCAGCACGGTGTCGCGCGGCATCAGCGCGAGCATCGCATCCACCGACGGCGTTTGCGCCCGACCGAAGACCTTCAGCCTGACTGGCACCGCAAGTTGCGGCATCTTCAGCTGATGGGCCGCCAGGGTCTCCTTGATCGCGCCCGAAATTGCGACAGCATTCCAATCGCAGGCGGACAGGCGATCGGCCAGATCGGGAAGGGCCGGCACCGCCTCGGGCTTGAGTTGTGCCGCGAGTTCAGCGGTCAGATTCGGATTGGCCACCACCGGATCGACCCAGAGCATCGCGGCCAGATCGGCGAGTTCTTCGAGCGTGTTTGCGCGGTCCTTGAAAAGCCCGCACACCGCGGCCAGATCGGGGCCGCTCTGCCCTGAGTGATCGACATCGCGACGCGCCAGCCGAGGCGCGACCCACACCGCAAGCGTCTCGTCGGGCGTTCGCTTCAGATAGTGGTTGTTGAGCCACTTCAACTTTTCGGGATCGAACTGCGAGGGCGAATGCGACAGATGCGAACCGTCGAACCACTGCACCAGCGATTCGCGTGAAAACACCTCGTCATCGCCATGGCTCCATCCCAGGCGCGAGAGATAGTTGATGACCGCCTCGGGCAGGAAACCCTCGTCGTCGTACTGCATCACCGATACCGCACCGTGACGCTTCGAGAGCTTCTGGCCATCGGGGCCGTGAATCATCGGCACATGGCCGTAGACAGGCAGTGCAGCGCCAAGCGCACGAAGGATGTTGATCTGTCGCGGCGTATTGTTGACATGGTCATCGCCCCGAATGACATGGGTGATCTGCATCTCCCAGTCATCGACCACCACGCAGAAGTTGTAGGTCGGCGTGCCGTCAGAACGGGCAATGATCAGATCATCAAGCTCGATATTGCCGATGGCGATCGGCCCCTTGACCAAATCGTTCCAGACAACCTCGCCGTCATCGGGGTTGCGAAACCGTACGACCGGCTGCTGACCGGCCGGCACAACCAGCCCAAGCCGATCACGATTTTCGGGTCGCCACCGGCCGTCATAGCGCGGCTTCTCGCCACGCGCGCGCTGCGCCTCGCGCATCGCGTCGAGTTCGGCCGGTGTGGCCCAGCAGTGATACGCCGTGCCCGCGGCCAGCATCTGCGCGATCACCTCGCGGTAGCGGTCCATCCGCCGCATCTGATAGAACGGGCCTTCGTCATGCGCCAGTCCAAGCCAAGCCATACCGTCGAGGATCGCCTGCACCGCTTCCGGGGTCGAGCGCTCGACGTCGGTGTCCTCAATGCGAAGAATGAAAGTCCCGCCGAAATGACGTGCGTAGGCCCACGAAAAAAGCGCAGTGCGCGCTCCGCCGATATGAAGAAATCCGGTGGGAGACGGGGCGAAACGGGTGCGGATCCTGGCGTCTGTCATGACCGGTAGGCGGGGCAAGGGAAGGACGCGATTCTAGTCGATCAGCGTTGTCCACCCGCGTTCGCGGACTGCCTGTGGCTCAGGCAAGCCCCCCAACGCGTAGAGCGCCACGCAGGCAATCCCGCAGGCAATCGCGCTTGACGCTACCATCTCGGGATGATCCATCGCTCAACCTGGCAGGGCCTCGACACCCTGCTGATCGACACACCGCTTGCGCGCTGCGAGATCGCCCTCTTCGGCGCTCAGGTGCTTTCGTTCACACCCCGCGCCGACGGCCGCGACCTGCTGTGGTGCTCGCAGGCCAGGCTGGCTCGAGGTCGTCCGGTGCGCGGTGGTGTGCCGCTGTGCTGGCCCTGGTTTGCCCGGCAGGATCAAGCCGAACACGCGGTGCAGCACGGTTTCGTGCGCAAAATCCCCTGGGAGGTTTGCGAGCTTGATGAACAGCAAGACGGCCGGATCCACATCGTGTTTCAGCCTCAAACCAGCGAAGCGCCCTTTCCCGATTCAGGGCAATGGCCGCGCACCTGCCGACCCCGCTTCGAGGTTCGGGTGTCAGACACTCTCGAGATGTCGCTGCACACCATCAACGACAGCCCGCAGCCGCTGAGCCTGACCCAGGCACTGCACACCTATTTTCGAGTTGGCGATGTGCGTCGCGTGACAGTCGAGGGCCTGCAGGGCCTGCACTACCTCGACAAGCTGCATGACTTCGCCGAATTCGAGCAGATCGAGCCCTGGCGCTTCGACACCGCCTGCGACCGGATCTACCTTCGCAGCGGTTCGAGACATCGCATTCAGGATCCGGTCCTTGGCCGCACGATCCTGATCGACAGCCTCCACAGCGCCTCGACAGTTGTCTGGAATCCGGGCGCACAAGGCATTGCGGCACTCGGCGACGTGCCGCTCAATGACTGGTACCAGTACTTGTGCATCGAAGCCGGCAATTGCGCGCCCCTCGACCGTGTCATTCTGGCGCCCGGCGGCAAGGCTGTACTGACACAGCGCATTGGATGCGAAACGCCATTTGTGGCATGATTGAAGGCTTCGATTTCAGATGCCGCCGTAAAAAGTTTCAACCTGTGCGGTCGGATTTGGCATCGAGGATTCCGGTCAGCAATGTGACGTCGTCTTTTCAGACAACCCACTTTTGCCGGATAACTCTCAGCAGACGCCTGGGCAGCTAGCTCAGTGGTAGAGCATCGCCTTCACACGGCGGGGGTCAGGGGTTCGAAACCCTTGCTGCCCACCAGGTCTTCTGCTTGCGGGGCCCCTTGAACCACCGGCAGGCGGCCTGCGGTGTTGGCAGGGCCGTCACATACCTGTCTTATTCCTGGAATATTTGCTCGCTAGGCTCGGCGATTGCGCAGCTTTCTGGTCTGTCAATCTTGACCGGGGGCGAGTGCCGACGCCGACTGAATTCCTGGAGTAGCCGCTTTGGAAATGACCACTGAAAATCTGGCCAACGATATTGTCCGAGTCATTCTTGCCGGAAAAATGGACCTGGCCGGCGCCCAGCAGATAGACCTGAAGTTCAGTGCCATTGCGGGCAGCACCAAGCGCATGCTGGTCGATCTCGAGCAGGTGTCGTTTCTGGCCTCAATGGGCATCCGCACACTGGTCATCGGGTCGAAAGCGGTTCAATCGAAGGGCGGCAAGATGGCGTTTCTCAAGCCAAGCGCCGATGTTGCACAAGTGCTGACCGCGGCCAGCATCGATTCGATCATCCCGGTCTTTCAGGACCTTGCAGCTGCCGGTGACTATCTGGCCGGCTGATGTCCTGATTTCTGCCACCTGACACCAGACTTCATGGCTGACCAGCTGGCCGTGAGGGGTAGCCTGCACGATCTGGCCCAGATCGGTGTCTGGGTCGATGACTTTGCGCAGCGCTGGAGCCTTCCGGCCTCAACCGTATTCGCCATCCAGCTGTGCTGCGAAGAAGTTGTCTCGAATATCGTTCGTCATGGGCTTGAGCAGGGCGCTTGCGCCGCCAACAGTGACGATGGTGTCAGGCTCTACCTCGATCATGGCAGTCAGGCGGTGTTCCTGCGAATCGACGATCAGGCCAAGGCGTTCGATCCGCTCGCGGTCGACTCACCGTTGCATCCGCAATCGGTCTGCGAAGCGGCGGTGGGCGGCCTCGGAATTCATCTGGTGCGCAAATTTGCGCAGGATGTCTCCTATGAGCGCCACGACCAGACCAACAGTCTGACGATGAGATTCGACCTGCCGCAGGCCGGCGCAAGCGGCTCAGAAAGCCTTGCGCCAGATCACGGTGCGAAAACGCCTGGGCTGGGCTGACCCGCCCGCAGCAAGTCTCTGAGAAGACCCCCCTCGCGCCGGCCCGGTTCAGATGACCGAACGTTCCCGCATGCCGGCAATGTCCTGAGCGCTGTAGCCAAGCTCGCTCAGCACCTCATCCGTATGCTCGCCGAGCTTCGGTGGGCGAGTGCGTGGCACGGCATGGGTCTCTGACATCCAGAGCGGCACTGCAGCAACCGGCGCCGGGCGAGGCAAGCCAGGATAGTCAGTGTCCTGGAGCACGCCAAGCGCGCGCACCTGCGGATGATCGAGCGCCTCCTGAGGCTTGAGCACCGGCGCACAGGGAATCATCGCATCGCCCAGGATCTGCACGATGTCATCGGCTGCGCGATCGGCACACCAGCGCCCCATCCGCTCGCTGATGATTTCGGCATGGCGCCCGCGATCGTCATCGGTCGCAAAGCGCGGATCGGTCAGCCATTCGGGTTCGCCCATCAGCCTGGCCCAGCGCTTGTAGAGCGGGTTGCCGGTGACCGCCACCAGTACCCAACCATCTTTGGCTTTGTAGATATCGGACGGCGCAGCGGTCTGGCCGCGGTTACCGGTCGGGATCCGATCGGGTGCGACCACCGCCTGCTCGATCAGCGATGCATTGTTGACCGTGAGTGCGGTCGCCAGCAGGGCGCCCTGGACGATCTGTCCCTTGCCGGTCTTCTGGCGCTCCATGAGTGCAGCCATCGTGCCGAATGCGCAATGCAGGGCGGTACCGAAATCGACCCAGGGAGCCGATGAGCGATAGGGTTGATCGGGCTCGCCGGTCATGTAGACCGCACCCGACATCACCTGTCCGATGCCGTCAAAGCCCACGTTCTTGCTCATCGGGCCGACCGGACCGAATGCGGTGTTGGTGACGAAGATGATGTCCGATCGGTAAGTGCACAGCGTCTGATAGTCGAGTCCCATCGAGACCAGCGTGGCCGCCGGCAGATTGGCGATCACGACATCGGCGGTTTTGACCATGCGCTCGACAACCTGGCGCCCCTCGGGCGATGCCGGATCGAGTGTGACCGATCGCTTGTTGCGGTTCATCTGCAGAAACAGTGCGCCGACCCCGCCGCCCACTTGAGCCGGAAAGCGATCCTCGCTGCCATCACGCTTTTCGATGCGGATCACATCGGCGCCATACTCGGCGAGCAGCGCGCCGCAATAAGGGCCGGCAATATAGCGGCCAAAGTCCAGAACACGAATACCCTGCAGCACTGCGGCCATGGCCGATCTCTCCTCTTTGTGTTTGCTCAGTCTTTGCCGATCATAGCCTGCGGCGCCACGATGTTCCGGCTGGGCGCGGGCTCGAAGCTGATGACACCGTCGCGCAGCAGCTGCTGATAGCGCTCGGGACTGACCGAGGCGCGACTGCCAAGCACCTCCCAGCTGTGTTCACCCAGCAGCGGCGCCGGCCGTCGGGCACCGAGCCGCTGGCCGTCGCGCACGATCGACAGACCGGCCTGGCGCTGCGGACCCGAGAAGGCTCGCTCAAGGTCGATGAAGAAGTCGGCCCTCTCGAAATGCTCGACATCGAAGAGGGTCTCGGCATGAACGATCGGTGCCGCGGCAATCCCTGCCGATTGCAGCGCAGCCCCCGCCTGTTGCGGGTCCTGCTGGCGGCTCCATGCCGAAATCGCCAGATCGATTTCGTCTTCGCGAGCCCTGCGTGCCGGCAGCTCGCGCAGCGAGACGTCATCGGCCCAATCAGACCGACCGATCAGGCGCGCAAGCGCGGCAAACGAGGCGGCATCGTCAATCGCCACCGCAAGCCAGCGATCGTTGCCGGCCGCAGGATAGATGCCATGCGGGGCCATCGCGGCATGGCGATTGCCCCGCCGCACGAGGCTGTCGGCATTGAGCTGATGGGCAAGCAAAGCCGGCGTCGTGAACTGGAGCATCGCTTCGACCATGCTCAGGTTCACATACTGGCCTTGACCGGTGCGGCGTCGGCTGATCAGGGCAGTGAGCGCAGCGGCGCAACCGAAGAGGCCACCGACCGGATCACCGAAGGCCAGGTGCGCCATGGTCGGAGGCGCATCGGCAAAGCCCATGAAGCTCGGCAGGCCGGCGCCCTGCTCGAGGGTCGAGCCGTAGGCACGGGTATCGGACCAGTCATTGCCGGTGCCGAAGGCCGACATCGAGAGCATCACGATATCGGGCCGCGCCCCAGACGCCTGCGCATAACCGAGGCCGAGCTTTTCCATCACGCCGGAGGCCTGGTTTTCGACGATCACATCGGCACCCGCGATCAACGAGAGCGCCAGCTCGCGACCGGTGTCGGTGGTGAGGTCGATGCTCACGCCACGCTTGCCACGGTTGAGCGCGCAAAAGCCCTTGGCGTTTTCATGGCCGCGCTCGCGGATGAACTCGGGCGTCCAGTTCACGCCGCGCCACCAGTCGGGATAACGGGCGGCCTCGATCTTGATGACGTCGGCGCCCAGATCGGCAAGCAGGCGACTGGCCAGCGGACCGGCCCAGCCCATGGCGAAGTCGACCACGGTGAGTCCGGCCAGCGGCGGGTCGTCTTTGGCCGAGCCGGTTTCGGCGTCGGCTGCACGAGCGAAAAAGGCCGCATCCCGCTGCGACGACCTCGATGCATCGAGGTCACGGCGAACCGGCGTGCCAGTCAGGCTGAACGGGGTGCGCGGCACCCGCAGGGTCTGCTCACCGATGCGAACGGTGGCCAGCGACTCCCGGAACCTGAAGATCGGATGATCGAGGATGCCCTGGGCATCGGGCACCACCACGATCGGCACCTTGTGCAGGCGACCGAGTGCCGCCCAGTCCGATGCCGGTCGCGAGGCGAGCGCACGGATCAGTGCGGCTTCGACCTCGTCCTGGCGGGCGAACCGCAGCTCGCGGGTCACCAGGCCGACATCGGCTGCCTGCTCGCGCAGATCGAGCGCCTTGCACATCGAACGCCACTGATCGGGGGTGGTCACGGTGATACCGACCCAGCCGGTCTTGCAAGGGTAGACGCCCACCGGCGAGTTGGGCGAAAAGCGATTCAGGCCGCAGCGCTGCATCGGAATGCCGTCGCGCTCGAAGAAATGCATGTGCATTTCGCTCAGCACCATATAGGCCTCGAGGATGCTGATCTCGAAATGGCGCACGACACCGGTGGCCGGCGCCAGCATTGCCGCACAGGCCGCGATGTAAGCAGTGATGCCACCGAAGACGATGGCCTGGCGATCTCCGAAAAAGGTCGGTGGCCCCTCGGTGCGCCCGGCCATCTGAGGCATGCCGCTGAGTGCCTGGATCACCAGATCATTGCCCTTCCAGTCGCGAAAGGGGCCATCGCCGCGACCGAACCAGCTCAGCGCGATGGTGGCGATTCGCGGTCTGAACAAGGCGGCATCGCGATCGCAATCCTCGCCCAGGACAAGGAGATCGGCTTGCTCGCACAGCTTGGCGATCGCCTGCGGATCGGCACCGGTCTCGACCACCTGTTTGCCGGCGCGCAGCCAGGCGCCGTAAGCGGCTTCGGTGGCATCGTCACTGCGCACGATGCCTGCCGTCGGATCGGATCCACTGGCCACGACAACCGTCACCATGGCCCCGGCATCGGCCAGAAGCCGACCGCAATAGGCGCCCGCCGCGCCGCCGCCAATCTCGACCACGCTCAAGCCCGACAGGGGTAACTGACTTTGGGTCATCGCGGCCTCAGGCGGACGTCTTCAGTCCGAGCAGCCGAGCGGCGCGCTCGACGCGTCTGGGAATCGATGCCTTGTAGGCCTCGAGATCGATCGGCTCATCCTGCGAACCCTGCTGCCCGCCGAGATAGCGGGCATAGACCCCCTCACCGATGCTTGCGAGCCGCCACTGCGCAAAGGCTCGGTAATAGTCGACCGAGGCCAGCGACACGCCCATCGAGTCGGCATACAGACCGGCCATCTCGTCCTGGGTCAGAAAGCCCTCCAGGCCGGTGGTCGCCGGATCGCCGCCCTGCCCCGGGTCGGACGGGTCGTACCAGTAACCCAGCAATCCGCCGAGATCGGCCATCGGCTCGCCCAGCGTGCACAACTCCCAGTCGAGGACACCGACGACCGGCCCAGAGGGATCCATCATGCAATTGGACAGGCGATAGTCGCCATGCGCGATGGTGGCGGGGGACTGAGGCGGCATGCGCGCAGCCAGCGCGTCGCGCACGGTATCGAAGAGCGGCAGATCACGAGTACGCGACTGCTCCCACTGGCCGGACCAGCGCTTGAGCTGGCGCTCGACATAACCTTCCCGCTTGGCCAGGTTGCCCAGACCGATCGCATCGACATCGACACGGTGCAGGGTGCACAGCGTCTCGATCAGCGAATGGCACATCAGCTTGCGCGCCTGCGGCGTCAGCGTGCGACCGACCTCGATATCGCGCACCACGACACCGTCAAGAAAGTGCATGACATAGAAATCGCGCTCGTTGACCGCCGGGTCCTGACACAGACCAAGCATGCGAGGCACCGGCACCGCTGTATCAGCGAGCGCAGACATCAGCCGATGTTCGCGCGCCATGTCGTGCGCACTTGGCAGCAGCTTGCCCAGCGGCGGACGACGCAACACGAATCGCCGACCGGCCGCGTCGGTGACCGTGAAGGTCATGTTCGATCGGCCACCGGCGATCAGCTTGAACGAAAGCGGCAATGTCAGCGGCGTTCGGTCGGCCATCCAGGCGCTGACGCGGTCGATGTCGATGCCTTCGATCTTTCCTTGTTCGTTCACTTCGGCCTCCCGTGCCGTCGCCAATACCAGATCACCGCGCTGCGCGGGGTCGAGATCGTGTGGCGGTCTCCTGTCGATATGCGGTGCTGCTGCGCGTCGCTGTGCGCACGCGGCAACCCTGCATCGAGTCTACCCTCAGGCCGACACCGGGCGCGCAGGCGGGCAGACAAGGGGTCACCACCTTGACGGCATTCCGGAACGAATCGCCGCCGACATCGGCGGCAGTGGGCGGGCACAAGGGTCGGCCCCGGTAAGATCAGGGCAGTTCTCGACGACTGACTCCAGGAGACAGCCCCATGACCAAGAAGCCTGCCCCGGCCGCCAAAGCGGTACCGGTGCCCACCCCTGTTACCAGGCCTTACTGGGAAGCCACCCAGGCCGGTGAACTGCGTATCCCACGCTGCACCGATTGCGGCAGTCATTTCATGTATCCGCGACCGCGCTGCCCGCACTGCGGTTCGGCCAATCTGACCTGGGTCAAGACCGCCGGACGCGGCACGCTTTATTCCTATGTCATCAACCACATGGCGGCGCCCGGCTGGGAAGGCGAGGTGCCTTATGTCATCGCGGTGGTCAAACTCGATGAGGGCCCGCGCATGCTTTCGAATCTGGTCGGTGTCCCGGCAGACCCTGCAGCGCTGACACTCGACATGCCGCTCGAAGTGGTCTTCGAGCCACGCGGCAACGTCATGCTGCCGCTCTTCAAGCCGGCCGCAGCCGCCTAAGGAGCCGACCGATGAATCGCATGAAAATCGCCATTGCCGGCGCCGCCGAAACCGATCTCGGCGCCCTGCCCCACATGTCCGAACTCGACCTTCGCGCCGATGCCGCCTATCGCGCACTGGCCGATGCCGGCCTGACCATCGCCGATGTCGATGGCATCACCAGCGCGACCGAATCACCGATCGACGTTGCCCATTACCTGGGCATCACGCCCTCCTGGTACGACGGCACCTCGGTGGGCGGCTGCTCCTTCCTCGTTCATGTCCGCCATGCGGCCGCTGCGATTCGTGCCGGCCTTTGCACGACCGTGCTGGTGCTGCACGGCGAATCGGGTCGCTCGCAGGTCGGCCGTCCGCCGCGTGTGCGTCCTGCCTCAAGCATGCTGGGACAGTTCGAATTGCCTTATGGCGCCTTTGCACCGCCCAACATGTTCACGCTGCCGGTGATGCGTTACCTCAAGGACACCGGCACGACCCATGAGCAGCTTGCCGAAGTCGTAGTCGCGCAAAGCCATTGGGCTGCCGGCAATCCCCGGGCCAGTCGCAACAAACTGCTCACCGTTCAGGATGTGATGGCATCGCCTCTGATTGCCTATCCTTTTCACAAACTCGAGTGTTGCGTTGTGACCGATGGCGGCGGTGCGCTCGTTATCACCAGCGCCGATCGCGCACGCGATCTTCGCAATGCCGATCGGCCGGTCTATCTGCTCGGATCGGGGGAGGCCTGCGACAGTCCGATGGTCTCGCTGATGGACGACATGACTTCGTCCAAGGGCTTCAAGCGGGCGAGCAAGCAGGCCTTCGACGAGTCGGGCATCAAGCACGCCGATGTCGATCACCTCATGATCTACGACGCCTTCGCACACCTGCCGCTCTATGGCCTGGAAGACCTCGGTTTCGTCGGTCGCGGTGAGGCCGGTGCCTTCATCCAGGCCGGCCACACCCGTCCGGGCGGCAAGCTGCCGCTCAACACCAACGGCGGCGGCATTCTTTACACCCATACCGGCATGTACGGCATGTTCGCCATTCTCGAGGCGGTGCGTCAGCTCCGAGGCGAGGCCTACAAACAGGTCGATGGGGTCAAGACCAGCGTGGTGCAGGGCGTGGGCGGCATGTTCACCGCGGCAGCGACCCTGGTGCTGTCGAATCAGGCGCCGTGATCAGGAATCCTGAGACGGCCGTCGGGCAATGATCCGATGGCTGCTGCCGCAGGGCTCCGATCCTGCGGTGGCGCCGGTCTTTGTGGCGCGCGCGCTGCGCGGCTTTGCCGACGGCTTCGTGGCGGTGCTCTTGCCGGTCTGAGCGAGTCGACGCACTGAGCGGCATCGGGGCGCCTCGAGGCCCTGCGGGCAATGTTCGTCTTCTACGGCCTGATCGGCGTGGCGGTCTGGTGCTGAACTCGCTGCTGGCACTGTGGCTGCTGGAGAAATTTGCGTTGTCGCTGACCGCAACCGGCAGCTTCTTTTTTGTCTCGGGCCTGCTGGGAGCGATTTCGCAGCTGGCAGCACCCCGACTGGCAAGGCGAATCGGACTGGTCAACACGATGGTCTTCACCCATATCCCGGCGAGTCTTTTCTTGATCGCAGCAGCGTTTGCAAGCGAGTTGCACTGGGTTCTGGCCCTGCTCTTTGCCAGGGCGCTGGTGTCGTCGATGGACGTTCCCGCCCGCAGCGCCTTCGTGATGTCGGTCGTCGAGCCGCATGAGCGTGCTGCAGCAGCGAGCTTTACAGCGGTGCCGCGAAGTCTTGCGGCAGCGGCCGGCCCGCTGCTGGCAGGCTGGCTGCTTCAATCGGGATGGATGTCCCTGCCTCTGGTGGTCTGCGGCGTGCTGAAGATTGCCTATGACCTGATGCTCTGGGGCGCCTTCAGATCGGTCGAGCAGCGAGACTCGACCGACTGAAGGCGCTTTGCTGCCTGACCCTGCTACTGTCGTGAACCGCTCCAGCTCGAGCCCGCCGGTATCGACAATGCGGTCAGCGCGCCGGACAGATAGTCGATCGTGCCGGCGTTCGTGGTTGCCACACCGCTATTGACGTTGGTCAGGGTGAAGGCACCGGTTTCGGGGTTCGTGATGCTCAACAGACACGACGATGAGGCGATCAGCGGCGATGAGAGCGAGGCGGCATCCGCACACGACGCCTGGCCGTCTGCGCTGAAGACAAGGCGTGTGATCGCGCCGTTGTTCGCGACCAGATCGTAGACGCCCTGATAGGAGCCGGCGCTCTGCACGAAAGGCAGGTCCGGGTCTTCGACCGCGATGCCGAGTTGGGTGGCCATCGCTGCGGTCGCCGCATTGTTGAGCGTTGCCTGCTGACCGACCCAGATCTTCGACTGATAACCCGCGTACACCGCGCCGGACCGCTCCACCAGGAGGGTGTTGTAGGACAGCGCAATGGTGAGCGAAGGCAGTCTGTTGAAGCTCATGATCCGGGCATCGCCCAGGGTGTCGATCGAATAGCTGCCGGTGCCGATCGTCGAACAGTCTCGCGGTGCCCCGTCACTGAATCGCTCCTTGCACAACAGGAAGCTGACCGCGGTGTTCGCCGCGCCGGCGAAGGTCACGCGGATCTGCGAGTTACCGCTGTAATAGCCTGGCGCGCTTCCTGAGCCGATCGGCGCGGCTCCGATCCGCCCGATCAGCACGCTGGCCGTCGGCACATTCGGTGCGGTGCCGGCATCGGTGTAGATCGCCCCGGCATACGAGAAGCTGTCCTGGCCACTGGCGCTGCAGACCGTCCCCGGATAGGCGGCGATCATCGATGTCAGTGATTTGCTGACGGTGCCGGCAGCAGGGCTGCTGCACGGGCTGGCCGGCTCGTTGACCCGGTTCATTGTCCCGGGATAGTAGGCGATCGCCTTGGCGATCGGCGCGACGGTTCTCAAGGACACCGTGGCATTGGCCGGAAAGACCGCACTGCCGAGCGCTAGCGTTGCGTTGGCAACAGCGAGGTTCGAATAACCCGCCGACGCAAGCTGCTGCATGACGGTCGCCATTGATTTGCCGGCGATATCGACCGTGGCGGCGCGGCCCGCGCCGAATTCATAGAAGCGGCAGGCGTTGTACCAGAAGGAGCCATTGAGGCCCCAGGTACCCATCGAGAATGTCCCGTCGATCGGGCACTGGGCCCAGCTCGACTGATTCCAGAAAACATCGTTGCTGCGCAACGGGCCGGTGGTCTGGGCGCCGCCCCATTTGGCGATCTGTCCAGCCACGCTGGCGATCTTGCGGTCGGTCAGGTAGACATTGTTATCGACGTCTGGCGCCGACTGCGCGAGTGTCGCGGTCAGGAAGCGAACGACATAGTTGGAAAGATCGTTAAAACGCAGATCGGCGATGTTGCTGGTGCGCTCCGGCAAATAGGCGGGGGTCTTGCCGGCAAGCGTGTTTTGCACATTGATTGCCCCAGCCAGTGCAATGGCGCTTGCGGCACTCAGCCCACTGTCTGCCACGACTCGCGCGGCGGCAGCGTCGATCTCGCTGCCGGCAGTCAGGCCCTGGACCGCACTGACCATCGAAGGCAGCATGCGCAGAAGTTGCGAGCGCACGATCTGGCTGACTGCGGCACTTGTGATGATCGACCCGTCCAGCGCGACCTGACCGATCGCCGGCGACAGCGTCGTCGAGAGCAATTGACTGGTGACCACGACCAGTCGGGCCAATGCCGCATCCTGAGCGGTGAATTTAGCCGGATCGCCGAGCGGCATGACCACGCTGGCCAGCGATTGAATCGCCTCGATCGCAACCGAGGTTGGCAGCCCGGTCGTGATCGCATGTTGTGCCACCAGCGTGCTCAGTGGCGTGATGAAGTCGGACTCATCAGCGGGCGCCGACAAGGTGTAGGCGGTCTTGATCGATCCGTTGACTGCGTCAATGGCACTGAGACCGACGACCGCAAGAATGGGATATTTGCAGGTGTCAGCCGTGTCGATCAGAAAGCTGGCGATGCCATTGGCATCGGTCGTTGCCTGCGGCTCGCCAGCATCGCAGACGCCATTCAGATTCTTGTCTGTACAGACCACCGCACCCTGAATCGGTCCGTCGATCACCCGTGTCGTCAGGCTGATCTTGCCGGTGGGCACGGCGCCCGGGGCGGCGGCGCCAGCCGGTAAAGCGCCGGCGTCGGTCGTCGGGGTTTCGCCATCCGGCTTCGAAACGCTGGCGGCCGAAGTGGCACCCGAACTTTGGGATGCCGATGCACCGGACAGTGGGCTGCTGCCCGAGCCGCCATCGCTGCCACTGCCGCCGCACGCGGCCAATATCAGAAGACTCATTGCTGCGCCGATCTGCTTCATGGCGATGCTCCCTTTAATCGGAGTTGATGGGATGGATACATCGCCAAGCGAGGCAGGTTCCATGCCCACGCTTTCGCGCCGGACGCACACCAACGGCTCCCTGCCAATCTGCCGGGCCACGGCACCGTGCAGCGGCCGACCGCTTTCAATGCAAGTTCGCCCTAAAGGAACGCCCGGGTGAGTCCGATAATGAGTCCATACAAGACACATTTTCGACACAAAAAGTGGTCAACCGACCGACCCCTTCATCCCGCCGCTGGAGCAAACACCATGGCAGCAGTCATCGCCACCAACACACTGTCCCTCACCGCTCAGCGAAATGCGGATAGAACGCAGGGGGCTTTGCGCACCTCGATCGAGCGGCTCTCCAGCGGCCTGCGCATCAACTCGGCCAAGGACGATGCAGCAGGTCTGGGCATCGGTGTCCGAATGGACGCCCAGGCTCGCGGCATGGATGTGGCCGTGCGCAATGCCAACGATGGCATCTCGCTGGCACAAACCGCCGAAGGCGCGCTCGGCAAGGTCAGCGACATGCTCCAGCGCATGCGTGAACTCGCCGTCCAGTCGGCCAACGCCAGCAATACCAGCGTCGACCGGACCAGCCTGGACAACGAGTTCCAGCAACTGACCGCAGAGATCACCCGGACCATGTCGGCAACCAAATTCAACGGTACCGCCATCATCGGCAGCGGCGCCGGCAGTCAGACCTTTCAGGTCGGCGCCAACAACGCGAGCACCGATCAGCTGACCATCAGCACCACCGACATGACCGCAAGCACGACCATGACGACCGTGACGGCGACGACCTCGGTGATCTCCGGCACGACCGGCAGCAGTGCGATGACCGCGATCTCCAATATCGACGACGCACTGACCACCATCAACTCCGAACGGACCAAGTACGGCGCGATGCAGAACCGCTTTGACGCGGTCATCAGCAATCTGCAGATCGGATCCGAGAATCAGAAAGCCGCACAAAGCCGCATCATGGATGCCGACTTCGCCAAGGAAACCGCCTCACTGACCCGTGCCCAGATCATGCAGCAGGCCGGCACCGCCATGCTCGCGCAGGCCAACTCGGCGCCGCAAAGCGTCCTGCAGCTTCTGAGGGGCTGATCACGACCGAGCCTGATTCCGGGTCCCGACAGCGCGAACCGCTCTCAGCCCGGATCTTCGCGGCGACACAGACCCGTTCTGTATCGCCGCTTTTTTGTGCCAGCCGACATTCCAACTTAGTCATGGCATCGCAGCAGCAGACGCCTGAAACTGCCACACTCCGGTGCTCAGGCGCCTTGGCGCGCCCTGTTTACCCCATCAGGAGACCACGATGAGCCGCATGCGATTTGGTGCATTCCTCGCCCCCCACCACCCGATCGGCGAACAGCCAAGATTGCAGCTGCGCAGCGATCTCGATTTCGTCGCCCAGCTCGACCGCCTCGGCTTCGACGAATTCTGGTGCGGTGAGCATCATTCAACCGGCTGGGAGACGATTGCGTCACCGGAGATGTTCCTGGCGGCCGCAGGCGAGCGTACCCACCGCATCATGCTGGGAACTGGCGTCATCTCTTTGCCCTACCACCACCCCTTCAACGTCGCTCAGCGCATGGTCCAGCTCGACCATATGACGGGTGGACGCGCGATTTTCGGCTCGGGCCCGGGCGCGCTGGCCTCCGACGCTCACACGCTCTGCATCGACCCGATGCTTCAGCGTAACCGGCAGGACGAAGCACTCGGCGTGATCAAGCGGCTGCTCGAAGGCGCAGACCGCTTCAGCTACGAATGCGAGTGGTTCAAGATCAAGGATGCCAAGCTGCAGTTGTTGCCGCTGCAGGACAAGCTGCCGATGGCGGTGGCCTCCACCATCAGCCCCTCGGGCATGACGCTGGCCGGCAAATACGGCACCGGTGTGATCTCGATCGGCTCAACTTCAACCGAAGGGCTGGCCGCGCTGGCCACGCAATGGAAGTTCGCAGAAGAGGCAGCCGCCAAGCATGGCAATGTGGTCGACCGCAAGGACTGGCGGGTCCTGCTGTCGTGGCATATCGCCGAAACCCGCGAGCAGGCGATGCGCGAGGCCGGCGAAGGCCTGATGCGCTGGAACAATGAATACATCTTCGACACGCTCAAGCGTCCCGGCACCAAGCGCTACACCAGCCCCCAGGAAGCGCTCGAGGCGATCGCTTTTGCCCCCGGCGCAGCAACCGTCATTGGCACGCCCGACGATCTGATCGCAGCCGTACGCCGACTGATTCCGATTACAGGCGGATTCGGCACCCTGATCGGATTCGTGCACGACTGGGCCAATCGCGAAAACACCTCACGCAGCTGGGATATGGTCGCTCGTTATGTCGTGCCCGAACTCAACGGCATGCTCGACCACTATCGCGAATCGAAAGAGTTCGTGATTACCCACCGCGATGCTTTCGAGGCCGCCGGCAAGGCAGTCATGAACAAGATTCTCGAGCATGAAGGTGCCACGGCCGCGCTGGCAAAAACCAAAGACAGCCGGCTTGCCATGCCGGGGCATAACGCGCCCGACCTGTTGCGCAAGAACTGACCAATGCCCGGGCAGCCAGGCCAAGGCCGGCTGCCCCAGCGAACTGAGGTTCAGCGCAATGAGGTTCAGCGCCCGGTGAAATTCGGCTTGCGTTTTTCGATGAAGGCCCGCACGGCTTCACGATGATCGTCGGTGCGCGATGCATCGACCAGACGGTGAGCCTCATGCTCAAGCGCGGTATCAAAGTCGATGAACGCGGCTTCGTCCAGATTGTCTTTCATATGCCGAAGCGCAACCGCAGGGCCATGAGCGAGCGAGCGAGCCATGGCAAACGACTGATCCTGCAGCGTTTCGTCGGCCACCACCCGATTGAACAGGCCGATGCGTTCGGCGCGTTCGGCGTCAACGCGATCGGAGGTAAACATCATTTCGCGCGCGATCGGAGAGCCCACCGTGCGGCTAAGCAACCAGGCAATGCCGTAGTCGCCCGACAGGCCGACTCGCGCATAACCCGCGCTCACGAAAGCCGATCTGGCGGCAATCCGGATATCGCAGGCCAACGCGATCGCCAGACCGGCGCCGGCGGCTGCGCCCGGCAAAGCCGCCACAGTCGGTTTGCGCACTGCCACCAGCGCGCCGGTCAGCAGCCGCTGGCGCTCGAGGAGGTCAGCGATGCGCTCCTCGCGCGACATGCTCTTCTTGCTGCTGTTGTCGCCCATGCCCTTGAC
>CAMCXH010000069.1 GCA_945883285.1 Bordetella parapertussis
TGGAAGAACACCACATGACCCGGGGTGTGTCCCGGGCAGTGGGCCACTTTCAGATCGATATTGCCGAAATGCACGGTATCGCCGTCGTTCAGCCAGCGATCAGACTCGAAGGCCTCCAGCGGCGGCATGCCAAAGCGCTGCCCCTGAGCGGGCAGCTGATCGATCCAGAACTTGTCATCAATATGAGGCCCCTCGATCTTCACGCCATGGCGGCGCGCAAACTCGGCGGCCTGACCGCAATGATCGATATGCCCATGGGTCAGCAGGACCTTCTCGAGCTTGCCGCCCGCGGTCTTGAGTGCCTCGTCGATCCGGTCGAGGTCGCCGCCCGGGTCGATCGCCACCGCCTGCCCGGTGGTCTCGTCGACCAGGATCGAGCAGTTCTGCTGGAAAGGGGTCACTGGCACGATCATCAGTTTCATGGCGGCGTTGTCCGGGTCGATCGATCAGTCGGCATTACGGTGGCGCTCGGGGCGCTGACCCCAGGCATGGGCGAGCAGCGCCTGCAGCGGAACGATGCGAAGCGCCAGCTCGTGAGTCGACTCGAGCACCACCGGCGGCGCCATGCCGGCCTGGTAGGCTTCGAGCCAGCGCGCAGCGCACAGGCACCAGCGATCGCCTTCGACCAGGCCCTTGAAGCGATATTCGGGCCGGGGCGTAGACAGATCGTTACCGCGGCTGCGACTGAAGGCCAGGAAGTCGGCGGTGACGCGCGCGCACACCGTATGGCTGCCGACATCGTCAGCGCCGGTGTGGCAGCAGCCGTCGCGAAAATAGCCGGTCAGCGGATCGTACGAGCAGGCCAGCAAGGGCCCGCCGAGCACATTGAGTCCGCCGGGGCGGTCATCGGTGTCAGCCATTTACGACTCCTGAATTACTGCAGACATGCATTGAATGCGCCGCTCCAAGAGCGATTCAACCCGCCCGATCGATCACCTGATCAAGCACCCGGTCGGACGACTCTTCAAGACGCAGGCGCACCGGCATCATCTCGAAATCGTACCCCAACCAGAGGTCGATCCGGGGATCGCGGCTACCGGCGGGCACCGGCCGCTGAAGGTGCAGCGCCCGGATCGGGCCGCCTGGCGCCATCAGCATTTCCTCACCCACCACAACAAATCGCTCACGCTGCACCGCTCGCATCGAGGCGACCGGCATGTCGATCACCTGTCCGGCAGTCACCGTCGACGGATCGCGACGCATCAACAGGCCCAGCTGATAGAACACCGACAGCCTGTCCTGGGTGCCGACCGGCATCGGCACCGGCGGGCTGCCGTCAAGCGACATCAGCTGACCAAGCTTGCGATCGAAGTCGACCACCCGCTCAGAGGACTTGCTGCGGATCTCGACATAGCGCGCAGGCTCAAGCCCGTTGGGGCCCAGCCCCCCCACGCTGACCTGACTGAGCGTGCCCGAATACACCAGCGAAATCAGACCCTCAGCCCGTGCGTCGGTGCGCAGCTCGTAACGATCGCCCTGGTTGACCAGCCGATACTCGAGCCGGGCCACCGACTGCTGCTTGGAAAAATCGCCCCAATAGACACGGAATCGCTGAGTACGCGACCCGGGAAGACTTGGCAGCGGCGCATCGGCACCCTGCCCTGCCGCAGGCTCGCCGATCGCAACCGCTCCGGCCGGGCTCTCGGGCGAGATATCCGAGACCAGTCCGGACGATGCAGACGCCAGCGCGCCAGGCGATTCGGTCGAGTCTCCGGGGACGGTTGCCGCAGCCGGCGAATCGACTGACAAGATCGGCGCGTCAACGACCGAAGTCGTCTCAGCGATCGCGGAAGATGAAATCTGGCCAAGCGGGCGAGGTGCGGCAGGACGCGGCGCCTTCAACGCCGGCGCAGTATCCGCATGACGAGCATCAGCCATCGGCTTGGCAGGCGACATGGCCCGTGGCTCATCACTGCGTGACGCATCGGGCTGCAGCAGCACCACCTGAATCGGCTCGGGCGGCGAAACAGCCCTGTGAGTCGCCCCTCCCAATCGACCGGACAGCGGCACTAGCACCAGCGCATGCAGCGCCATCGACACCAGAAGCAGCCCGCCAAGCGCGAGACGACGTCCCCGGCCAGGCGCGGCACGCCCGGACGACCTCTCACCCAAAACCGCCCTCAAGACCATCAACGATCCTAGCCCAGAGCGCGCCCGCGCCATGAAAGTGTCGGTTTTCTTTACAGTCGGTTTCACAAAACCTTTCTCGAAAATTCACACATCTTTCCGGATCAGCCACTTGCGGCGCCCGGCGAACCCTCGGCACGAAAATTGCTGCTGACCGATCATGAAGATTCTGATGGAACGTCTCTGGAAAGTCCTGCCGGTGCCAGTGCTGGCCGTCGAGCGGATGCCCGGGCGGCTGATCGGCCTGAGCATGGGTGTATTCGTCATCATCCGGGCCGATTTCGCTTCAGACCGACCGACCGTGATTCACGAACTCGAACACTGCAAGCAGTTCTGGCGAGGCGGCGCCATCGTGCACATGGCCCGCTATTACCTGAGCCGGGCTTATCGGCTCAAGGTCGAGGTCGAGGCCTTCCGGGCCGAGATCGCGGCCTGCGAGCCGCACAATACCGCGGCTCGACTGGACGAAGCTGCCAGAGCGCTGTCATCCGGCTATCGCATCGAGCGGGATACCGAGGCCTGCATGGCACTGCTGACCGGCCGCATGACACGTGCCGCAGCGCAGGCAGCGATCAACACCGAATCGCAAGAAGCCCGGATAAGCCCAGCTGCGGGTTCGGTCATGCTCGCACGCCCCAAGGCATTGATTGCACCGGTCGCGGCACGCACCGCGGGAAACCACTAGCGCAGGATCAGGGGCTCGTTGGGCAACTCGTCAGGCGTGTCGATACCGCCCGACGGAAACGCTCGGGCGAGTGCCTGATTGATGGTGTCGATTGCCGAGATCACGCCTTCCACATGCCGCCCATCCCGACACGCGTTGGTGAACTGCGCGCAGGCCGACTCCCAGACCGCTGGATCGATGTTCGCTGTGGCACCCCGGTCGGCCACGATCTCGATCGCATGGTCGGCCCACAGCAGATAGACCAGCACGCCATTGTTGTCGTGGGTATCCCAGATCCGCAGGCTGGAGAAGACATCGACTGCACGCTGACGTGCATTGACTTCACGCCACAATTCGGGGGTGCCAAGGGAGGATTCGGCCGCAAAACGCAGTTGGGCGTGGTGGTCTCGTTCGCCCTGCGCGATCGTCTGCTCGATCCGCAAAAACGCCTCGCGGTTGAAAACCGCCCGCACATGCATCGGGCCGATCCACATGTGGTAAAGCCACCGGAAAAGACCGTATCGGGGTGTCATTGACTCGCGATCACCATCCACCGGACGCCCCTCCCCCGCCGAAACCGCCGCCGCCGCCGCCAAACCCGCCACCGCCGCCGAAGCCGCCGTCACCGCCCCCGAAACCGCCGGGGATGAAAACCGGCCCCTGGCGGTAAGTACGACGCCCCATCGGTTGCAGTCCGCCACCACCACCGCCACCACCACCGCCGCCTCGACTGCCGCCGGCCGCCAGCACCAGGGCGAAGATACCGGCACCAATCACCCCACCGAACAGACCCGAGGACAGGGCAGTTGCCGAGGCGATGCCAGCGCCACCGCCGGCCACAGCAGCGCCGATAAAACGTCCGAGCATCTGGGAAACCACGATGCCGATGATGAATGAGCCGATCAGCAGCGGGACCAGCGCCATTGGCCCCTCGTCGTCAGCGCCGGCGCCAGGCTGGCGCGGTGCCGGCAGATCCTCGCCGTCGATGCGATGCGTGAGCAGATCGACGGCCGCGTTGAGCCCGCCGAAAAAATCACCTTCGCGAAAGCGTGGCGTGATTCCGTCGGAAATGATGCGCTTGGCGATCGCATCCGGAATCGCGCCCTCCAGACCGTAACCCACCTCGATGCGGACCTTGCGATCGTTCTTGGCGACCAGGATCAGCACGCCATCGTCGATGGCATCGGCGCGCTTGTTGCCGGTGTCGCGCTGCGCGCGCTCCTTGCCGCGTCCGATCTTCCAGGCCTCGGCCACCCGCATCGAATAGTCCTCGATGACCTCGGGCTGGGTGGTCGGCACGATCAGGATCACAAGCTGCGATCCCTTGCGCATCTCGAGCGAGGCCAGTTCGGACTCGAGTCGCGCCTTCTGGGCGGCAGACAGGGTTCCGGTCAGGTCGGTAACGCGTGCCGACAGCGGCGGCACAGCGACCAGCGATTGGGCTGTCGCGCCGCCAGCCAGCAGCAAGGCCGCACAGGTCGTGAGCAGCAGCAGCCAGGCTCGCACCATCAGCAGCAGACCGCGAGCAGGCTTTCGCCTGCAATCCGAAGCCTGAAGAATCGCTGCTGTCATGTCGCCGCCGTCAAGCCGCTCACCGCGCCTGTCGCGTCTGACTCATCACTTGTTGGCAGGAGCCGGCGCGCCGAAGTTCACGGTCGGCGCCTTCGAGATCTCGCGCTCGTTTTCGACCGCGAACTGAGGCTTGTCCTTGTAGCCGAAGACCATGGCGGTCAGGTTGACCGGGAACTGGCGAACCTTGACGTTGAAGGCCTGGATCGCATCGATGTAACGCTTGCGCGCCACGGTGATGCGATTTTCGGTGCCTTCGAGCTGCGCCTGCAGTTCGCGGAAATTCTGGTCCGACTTCAGTTGCGGATAGTTCTCGGAGACCACCAGCAGACGCGACAGGGCGCTGCCCATGTCACGCTGGGCCGACTCGAACTGCTTGAGCGACTCGGGATTCGAAGGATCAACCTTGATCTGGCCAACCCGCGAACGCGCCTCGGTGACCTGGGTCAGCACGTCCTTTTCCTGGGCTGCATATCCCTTGACGGTATTGACCAGATTGGGAATCAGGTCGGAACGTCGCTGGTACTGGTTGAGCACCTCGGACCAGGCCGACTTGGTCGACTCGTCGGCGACCTGGATATCGTTGTAGCCGCAACCGGACAAACCCAGGGCCACAGACAGGATCAAGAGCAAGCGCTTCATCACGAAAGCCTCCAGAAAATGAACCGGCCTCAATTAGCCGGCGGCGCGAACCTTACCCTACTCGAAGAAAAAAAACGATTTTCCCAATGTGACAGGGCTTCCGTTTTTACCCAATCGGCTCTGCGCGCAGCTCAGCGCGCCGGCGACTTGACCAGTCGGTTGACAAACTGCTTTCGAAACTTTGCCACCTTCGGCGCCACCACCATCATGCAATAGCCCTGGTAAGGATTACGGGCGAAATAGCGCTGGTGATAGGCCTCGCCCGGGAAATACTCGGGCACTGCCATCACCTCGGTGACGATCGGATCGTCGAAGACCCGCTGGCGCTCGAGTTCGTCGATCAGCGTCTGCGCGGTGGCCTGCTGAACGTCGGAATGCGTGTAAATCACCGAACGGTATTGCGTACCGACATCATTGCCCTGACGGTTGAGGGTGGTCGGATCATGAATCGCAAAGAAGATCTGAAGGATGTCGCGATAGCTGATGCGATCGGTATCGAAGTCGATCTTCACGACTTCGGCGTGACCGGTATTGCCCTCGCAGATCTGCTCATAGCTCGGGTTGCGGATCTGGCCGCCGGCATAGCCTGATTCGACCCCGGTGACACCCTCAAGATCGAGATAGACAGCTTCGAGGCACCAGAAGCAACCGCCTCCGAGCGTTGCGGTTTCGATGGTCATAGGCATATTCAATGTGGTTTTCGTCCGGTCGATGGTACTGCACAAGTCGTGGTTGGCAAGCAGATCAGCGCGGGTCGGCAAGCACTCCGAGGGCACGGCAGACTAGAATTGCGGTCTTGCCCCCGCCCGCGCCGCTGTCGGCCCGGCCCCTGCACTGCCGATTTCAAAGGACGATCGATGAACGCACCCGACAACGCCCACAGCCTGAAGGCCGTCTTCAAGTGGGATGACCCCCTGCTGCTCGACGCACAGCTGACCGAAGACGAGCGCATGATCCGCGCCGCCGCCGCCGCCTACTGCCAGGACAAGCTCGCTCCTCGCGTGGTCGAAGCGTTTCGCCATGAAAAGACCGACATCGGGATTTTTCGCGAGATGGGTGAGCTCGGCCTGCTCGGCCCTACCATCCCGACTGAATACGGCGGCCCCGGCCTCAACTACGTGGCCTATGGCCTGATCGCCCGTGAAGTCGAGCGCATCGACTCGGGCTATCGCTCGATGATGAGCGTGCAAAGCTCGCTGGTGATGCTGCCGATCTTCGAATTCGGCACCGAGGCACAGCGTCGCAAGTATCTGCCCAGGCTCGCCACCGGCGAATGGATCGGCTGCTTCGGCCTGACCGAGCCGAATCACGGCTCCGACCCGGGCAGCATGGAGACTCGCGCCAAGCGGGTCGACGGCGGCTGGCTGCTGAGCGGCGCCAAGATGTGGATCTCCAACAGCCCGATCGCCGATGTCTTCGTAGTCTGGGCCAAGTGCCAGGGCGGTGACTTCGATGGCCGCATCAAGGGCTTCATTCTTGAAAAAGGCATGCAGGGCCTGTCGGCGCCCAAGATTCAGGGCAAGGTCGGGCTGCGCGCCTCGATCACCGGCGAGATCGTGATGGATGGCGTGTTCGCCTCCGATGACCAGCTGCTGCCCGGCGTCGAAGGCCTCAAAGGCCCGTTCACCTGTCTGAACAGTGCCCGCTATGGCATCGCCTGGGGTGCGCTCGGCGCGGCCGAAGACTGCTGGTTCCGTTCGCGGCAGTATGTGCTCGATCGCAAACAGTTTGGCCGACCACTTGCCGCCAATCAGCTGATCCAGAAAAAGCTTGCCGACATGCAGACCGAGATCACGCTCGGACTGCAGGGCTGCCTGCGCCTTGGGCGCATGAAGGACGAAGGCAGCGCCTCGGTCGAGATCACCTCGATCATGAAGCGCAACTCCTGCGGCAAGGCCCTCGATATCGCACGGCTGGCGCGCGACATGATGGGCGGCAACGGCATCTCCGATGAATTCGGTGTGGCGCGTCACCTGGTCAACCTCGAGGTGGTCAATACCTACGAAGGCACGCACGACGTCCATGCGCTGATCCTGGGTCGTGCCCAGACCGGCATCCAGGCTTTCAGCTGAAAAAATATTTTTTTATAACAAACAACACGGAGACACCGACATGAGCCAGACCTTCAACTTCGCCGGCCGCCGCGTGCTGGTGGCGGGCGGCAGCCGTGGCATCGGCCGCGCGATTGCAGCCGGCTTTGCCAGCGCCGGCGCGTCGGTCTCGATCTGCGCCCGTGGTGCCGACACGCTTGAGGCAACTCGCGCCGAGCTCGCCGCACACGGCGTCACTGCACACGCCTCGATCTGCGATCTGGGCGATGCCCAGGGCATCGTGAACTGGGTCGAATCGGCTGGCAAGGCGCTTGGCGGCATCGATGTCCTGGTGAACAACTCCTCGGCCTTCGGCCTGGGCGATACCGAAGAAGGCTGGGAAGCCAGCCTGGGCGTTGATGTGCAGGCAGTGGTGCGCGCCAGCCGCGCCGCGCTGCCCTGGCTCGAGAAGGGCGTATCGGCCAGCATCGTCAACATCTCCTCGATCTCGGCGCTGCGCCCGTCTGCCCGCACGCCCGCCTATGGCGCGGCCAAGGCAGCGGTGTCGCACTACACCGGCAGCCAGGCTGCGATGCTCGCCCGCCGGGGCATCCGCGTGAATTGCGTGGCACCCGGCTCGATCGAATTCCCCGGCGGCACCTGGGAGCAGCGCAAGGCCAGCGACCCGGCGCTCTACGGCCGCATCCTGGCCAGCATCCCCTTCGGGCGTCTTGGCACGGTCGACGAGGTCGCCGATCTGGTGCTCTTCCTGGCCTCGGATCAGGCCCGCTGGGTCACCGGCCAGACCATCGCAGTCGACGGCGGCCAACTGCTTGGCGCCTGAGGCGCCAGGTCCGAGCGACGCACCCGCCAACACAGCGGCCAGCATCAGTCGGACCGAGCGACACAGCCCGCCCGAGCGCACGCCCGAGCAGATCAGGCGGGTGGTGCTCGGGCTGCTGCCGGCCACGTTTCTCGGGGCAATCGACCAGTCGATGGTGCCGGTTGCGCTGCTCACCATCGGCCGTGAGCTCAACGACCTTTCTCTGATCGCCTGGGTGATGGCAGGCTATCTGGTGGCCGGCACGATCGCCACGCCTGTCTACGGCAAGTTATCGGATCTGCACGGCCGACGCCGCATGCTGCTGATTGCGATGTCGACCGCCATCGTCGGTTCGCTGCTGTGCGCGGTCTCGGTATCGATGCCGATGCTGATCGCTGCAAGGGTGCTGCAGGGTCTGGGCAGCGGCGCGCTGTTTGCGCTGTCCCAGACCGCGATCGCCGATTTCGTCTCAGGACCGGCTCGCGGCCGATATCAAGGGTATTTCTCGGGCGTGTTTGCGTCATCGGCCCTGGCCGCACCCTTGCTCGGCGGCTATCTGACCGAGCACCTGAGCTGGCGCTCGATCTTCCTGGCCAATCTGCCGCTCGCGCTTTTTGCGATCTTCATGGTCAGGCGCGTGCTGCCGGTCGACGCCGAGTCCCGACGCGACACCCGCATCGACTGGCTGGGCGCAGCGCTGCTGGCGGCCGGTATTGCGGTCATTCTGATTGCGCTCACCCGCATCGGCCAGGGCGCGGGCTGGTTCGGCACCTCGACCCTCAGTCTGATCGCGCTTGGTGTGGCGCTGCTCGGGCTGTGGGGCTGGCGCGAGTCCGATGCGGCCGAACCCATCCTGCCGCTGGCACTCTTTCGCAACCGCACCGTCATGGCCTGCTGCCTGGTGACCGCGCTGACCTTTTTTGTGCTGGTCGGATGCACCGTGCTGCTGCCCTTGTCGATGCAGACTGTGGGCGAGGCACGCGCTGACCAGGTGGCAGTTCGCCTGATCGCACTCACGCTGGCGGTTCCTGCCGGCTCCTTCACCTCCGGCCGGGTGATGCTGAAAGTGCGCCAGATCGGGTGGATTGCCGCCGCAGGCTGCCTGCTATCGTGCCTGGCACTGCTTGGCATTGCCTTTATTTCACCCAAGGCAGGCGTCGGCTTGGCAATGCTGATGATCCCGCTCGGTCTGGGCGTCGGGCTGACCCTGCCGGTACTGACGGTCGCCGCACAAATGGCCGTCGGGCCGGCCATGGTCGGCGTGGCCACCGCCACGGTGTCGCTGTTTCGATCATTTGGCGGCGTCATCGGTATTGCGGTGCTCACCTCACTCATTCTGGCTGCAGTAGGCAGTGCCAGTTCGATCCTGACCGCCGACCGCGCGGCGCTCGGGCAGGCATTCAAAATGGCGTTCACTGTGGCGGCGAGTGCCTGCGGCATGGCGGGCGCGATCGCGCTGCTCATTCCGGCAGTCACGCGGCTCAAGCCCTGAACCGCCCGGGCGAAGGTTCAGGAAGAGCGGTCGATTGCGGGTCGGTCTGAAGCGGCCGTGACGACAGGCAGGGCTATTTCTGAACCAGCCTCGAGCGCCGGCGCACGATGGTCACCGTCGGCGCAGGGCTGCGGGTGGGCGGCGCAGTCGGCGGAAACTCGACATCCGGATCGGTATCGGGCATGCCTGCGAATTGCGTCGAACCTTCGGCCGGCAACTGGTTGGCGTTTGAAAACGGCATGCGGCGCGGTGCGCCGCCGATATCAAAGCGACGAGCCGGTGCGGCAGCACCCGGCGCACGCCGCCCGCGGACATTGAGCGCCGGCTCGATCGTGCTGATCGCATGGGCATAGATGACCATATCGCCTTGCTGCGTCTCGATCAGCAGGGTGTGCACGTCGAATGAACGCAGACGTCCTGTGAAACGGGTTCCGCTGAGCAGATAGATATGCAGCATCACGCGCTCGCGCCGGTATCGGTTGAGCTCGAGAAACTGACGACTCTTGGGATCTGAGGGGGGTTTCTTCAAAGACAGCCCGGGTCAACGAGGAACCTTCAAAGGCGCATCAGACTTTGCAGCTGAGGATCGAAGGCGAGCAGACATTGTAGACCGAGGCAAGGCAGGCTGGCGGCCGGTTCAAAAAAGGCGGGTGCAGCGCAAGCACTACCGCAAGCGCAAGGCACGGTCGGCCCGGCCATCGACCCCGGGCAGCCTCTCGCGGCCTTGATGAATCCGCATAAGTAAATCCGCGAATCCGCATAAGCAAGGGCGCATTCAATCGTTCGCTCGCCCGACAAGCCTGCCTAACATCCCGGCATTCAGGTTTCAAATTGCCGAGGACGCTGACCGTGACACGCCACTTACCCATTCGCCGCCTGCTTGTGCTGGGCGCCCTGGCGCTCGTCGCCGGCACCGCCCAAGCCAGGGACATCACCCTGCTGAACGTCAGCTATGACGTCTCGCGCGAGTTCTACAAGGACTTCAACACCGTTTTTGCCGCGCACTGGAAGAAGACCACCGGCGATGACCTCACCCTGAATCAGAGTCATGGCGGCTCGAGTCGCCAGGCGCGCAGCGTTGCCGATGGGCTGGAGGCCGACGTCATCACCATGAATCAGGCCAACGACATCGACATCCTGTTCGAGCGTGGCAAGCTCGTTCCGCAGGACTGGGCCAAACGCCTGCCGAACAACAGCGCGCCGACCACCTCGGTGTCGGTGATCCTGGTGCGCAAGGGCAACCCGAAGAACATCCGCGACTGGAGCGACCTCGGTCGCCCAGGCATCGGTGTGATCATCCCGAATCCCAAGACCTCGGGCAATGGTCGCTACACCTACCTCGCCGCCTGGGGTGCCGGTATCAAGGCCGGGCTCAGCCCGGAGGCGGCCAGGGCGTTGGTGACGCGCATCTTCGCCAATGTGCCAGTGCTCGACGGCGGCGGGCGCGGCGCGACCACGACCTTTGCGCAGCGCAATCTCGGCGATGCGCTGGTCACCTTCGAGAGCGAAGCCCCGCTGATCGAGAAAGAATTCGGCGGTGGCTTCGAAGTCATTTACCCGAGCCGCACGATCCTCGCCGAGAACCCGGTGAGCGTGGTCGACAAGGTGGTGGACAGGCGCGGCACGCGCAAGCAGGCCGAGGCCTACCTCCAGTTCCTGTACACCGAAGTCGGGCAGGACATCGCCGCTAGGCACAACCTGCGCCCGCGAAGCGAGAAGGTACTGGCCCGATATGCCAAGGCGTTTCCGAAGGTCAATACCTTCACCGTCGACGAGGTCTTCGGTAACTGGACCCAGGCGCAAAAGGAGCACTTCAACGACGGCGGCCTCTACGATCAGGTGATCGCCGCGGCCAAGGCGCGCTGAGCGCTGTACTGAGCACGGCGCAGGCCCGACGATCGTGATTTTCTCGCGCACGCTGCTCAGGCGGCACACCGTGCTGCCGGGTTTCGACCTGGCGCTCGGCTTCGCCCTGCTCTACACCAGCCTGATCGTGCTGATTCCGCTGTCGGCCGCGTTCCTCAAGACCTTCACGCTCACCTGGCAGCAGTTCCTCGACGCCACCACCACACCGCGGGTGGTGGCCTCCTATCGCCTGACCTTCGGCGCGTCGTTTCTGGCGGCGCTGCTCAATGCCTTCTTCGGACTCATCATTGCATGGGTACTGGTGCGCTACCGCTTCCCGGCCAAGCGCCTGATCGACGCGATGGTCGATCTGCCCTTTGCCCTGCCGACTGCGGTCGCCGGCATTGCACTGACCGCGATCTATTCGCAAAACGGCCTGATCGGACAGTGGCTGCCCTTCAAGGTCAGCTACACCCCAGCAGGGGTCTGGGTGGCGCTGGTCTTCATCGGTCTGCCGTTCGTGGTGCGCACGCTGCAGCCGGTGCTCGAAGACATCAACCGTGAATTCGAGGAGGCCGCAGCCACCTTGGGCGCAAGCCGATGGCAGACCTTCACCAAGGTGATCTTTCCGATCCTGATGCCGGCGCTGCTGACCGGCTTCGCGCTGGCATTTGCGCGCGCGCTGGGCGAATACGGTTCGGTGATCTTCATCGCCGGCAACATGCCGATGGTCAGCGAGATCACGCCGCTGCTGATCATCACCAAGCTCGAGCAATACGACTACGCAGGCGCCACTGCCATTGCGGTGGTAATGCTGGTGGCGGCGTTCGTGCTGCTGCTGGCCATCAACCTGCTGCAGGCCTGGGCACGCAAACGCCAGGGCGGTCTGTGAACACCGCCAGGCCCCACATTTCCACCGAGCCGGTCGCATCTGCGACCGCGGGCGTGGCACCCCGAGCCTTGCGACAGGCCACCACCGAGCCTGCATGGGTGCAAGCTGGGCTGATCGGTGTGGCGCTTGCCTTCATGACGCTGTTCCTCTTCGTGCCCCTGGCCACGGTCTTTTTCGAAGCCTTCAAAAAGGGCATCGACGTCTACCTCGCGGCCATCACCGAACCGGATGCGCTGTCGGCGATCAAGCTCACGCTGATTGCCACCATCATCAGCGTTCCGATGAATCTGGTGTTTGGCATGGCTGCAGCCTGGGCCATCACCAAGTTCGACTTTCGCGGCAAGGGCCTGCTGCTCACGCTGATCGACCTGCCGTTCTCGGTCAGCCCGGTGATTGCCGGCCTGATCTTCGTCCTGGTGTTTGGCCTGCAGGGCTGGTTCGGCGAGTGGCTGCGCGACCACGACCTGAAGGTCATTTTTGCGGTGCCCGGCATCGTGCTGGCCACGGTCTTTGTCACCTTTCCATTCATTGCCCGCGAGCTGATCCCGCTCATGCAGGCGCAGGGTATCGAGCAGGAAGAAGCCGCGCGCGTGCTCGGCGCAAGCGGCTGGCAGATCTTCTGGCGGGTGACCCTGCCCAACATCAAATGGGCACTGCTCTACGGCGTGATCCTGTGCAACGCCCGGGCGATGGGCGAGTTCGGTGCGGTCAGCGTGGTGTCCGGGCACATCCGAGGCCAGACCAACACCATGCCGCTGCACATCGAAATCGTCTACAACGAATACCAGTTCGCCGCCGCCTTCGCGGTGGCCTCGCTGCTCGCTGCGCTGGCGTTGGTGACGCTGGTCGTGAAGTATCTGATCGAGCAGCGTGTAAAGGGTCAGAAGCGCGAGATCGGAGACAGAAGCGAATGAGTATTGAAGTCAGAAACCTCAACCGCCGCTTCGGCACGACTGTCGCCTGCGACAACCTCAACCTCGACATCCCGGCGGGCGAGCTGGTTGCATTGCTGGGGCCATCAGGCTGCGGCAAGACCACCCTGTTGCGCATCATTGCCGGGCTCGAAGTGGCAGATTCCGGCAGCGTGCTGTTTCACGGCGAGGATGCAACGAATACCGATGCGCGCGACCGCAAGGTCGGCTTCGTGTTCCAGCATTACGCCTTGTTCGGCCACATGTCGATCTTCGAGAACGTGGCCTTCGGGCTGCGCGTGCGGCCCAGGCACACCCGCCCGGGCGAAGCCGAAATCAGGTCCCGGGTCATGCAGTTGCTCGAGCTGGTGCAGCTCGACTGGCTGGCCGATCGCTACCCTCACCAGCTTTCAGGCGGACAGCGCCAGCGCATTGCGCTGGCCCGTGCGCTCGCAGTCGAGCCCAAGGTGCTGCTGCTCGACGAACCCTTCGGTGCGCTCGACGCCAAGGTGCGCAAGGAGCTGCGCCGCTGGCTGCGCCGCCTGCACGACGAAGTGCATGTGACCAGCGTCTTCGTCACCCACGACCAGGACGAGGCGATGGAAGTTGCCGACCGGGTGGTGGTCATGAACCAGGGGCGCATCGAGCAGCAGGGCAGCCCGGACGAGGTCTACGATCATCCGGCCACGCCCTTCGTGCTGCAGTTTCTGGGCGATGTGAACCTGTTCCATGGTCGATTCGGTCATCCACCGGGCGGCACCGCCGCCGACGAGGTCAGTTATGTTCGTCCGCACGAGCTGGAGATCCTGGCCGAGGCCGGCGACGATACCTGGGCAGTCACGCTCAGTCAGACGCTGACGGTCGGCCCGAACACGCGCATCGAGTTCAAGCGCGAGTCAGACAACAGCGATGTGGACGTCGAATTGCCGCGCGAGCGCTTCACCGCGCTGCGCGATCGACTCGGTCTGGTGCCAGGCGTGCGCGTGCACTTGCGCCCGCGACGCATCACCCGGTTTGCGGCCACCGACGCACAGTCCGACCCGGCGCCGAGGCGCTGAGGCGCCTCAGGCGTAGCGAAGCAGATCAGGCCAGCTTGATCCGGCATCGCGCAGACGCTCTGCCACCGCCGCACCAACCAGTAGTGCCACCGGACGCTCATCGACGCTCAGACCATAGACCGCCAGTGCGGCAAGCGTCGTTCGCTCGACGCTCTGGTCGGGCCACGAGGCGCCATGCACGCAGACCACCGGCGTCTCGGGTGCAAAGCCACGAGTCATGAGGGCCGCCGCACAGTCGCCGGCAATCTGCCCCGCCATATACAGCACGACCGTGGCAGCCGGACTCAAGCCATCGGCCCAGTGCGCTGTCTGTGCCTCGGCGCGTCCGAGTCGCGGCGTCACGATCTGCACGCTGCGCGACACGCCGCGTCGGGTCAGTGAATGGCCCGCAGCGGCAGCCGCCGAACTGGCCGCGGTGATGCCCGGCACGATCTCCCACGCGATGCCGGCAGCATCGAGTGCGTCGATTTCTTCATCGAGACGGGCAAACACCGTCGGGTCACCACCCTTCAGACGCACCACCACCGCGTGATGGCGGGCGGATTCAACCAGGGTGCGGTCGATGAAACGCTGCTCGGTCGAAACACCGCCGCTGCGCTTGCCGACCGCAATATGGCGCGCGGTGGGTGCCCACTCGCGCATTTCGTCGCTCATCAGGGCATCGTGCAGGACGATATCGGCGCGGGCGAGCACACGAGTTGCCCGCACAGTGAGCAGATCGGCGCTGCCCGGGCCGGCGCCGACGAACCAGACCTTGCCCGGCAAGCGAGTCGGCGTGTCTTGAGCCGCGCTCATCGACAGCCCGGGTGTCGTACCCGATCTCGCGCTCATGCGGCCAGCGCGCTGCGCCGGCGAAACAGCGGCAGCACTTCATCGGTGGCTGCCTGATAGCGCACGCTGAAATCCCTGAAGGCCGACAGTGCCGCAACCGGATCCTGATCGGCGCGCAGGGCAAAGCTGTCGAATCCGCAACGCGCCAGCAAAAAGAGCTGATCGCGCAGCACATCGCCGACCGCGCGCAACTCGCCGGCAAACCCGAGCCGCTCGCGCATCAGACGCGCGCTCGAGTAGCCGCGCCCATCGTTGAATTTCGGGAAATGCACCGCGACCATGGCAAACCGATCGATATCGGCAGCGAGCGCCTTGACATCATCGGACGGCGAGACCAGCAGACCGAGACGCCCGGCATGCTGGCGCCAGACCTGGGCGCGCTCGCGCCATTCGTCAAAGGAGATCAGCAGATCGGCCTGCGGTGCGATCGAGCCGGCATCGCCGTCGAAGAGCACCCAGCTATCAGGCCGCAGCCCGTTACGGTCAATGAGATGCGCCATAGACAGCCTCCTTGAAGGGCTCGGTACCGATGCGTTGCACGAGTTCGATGAAGCGCTCATCGGGCGTCGAGCGCCGCGAAACATAGGCTCGAATCAGACGATCGATCACATCCGGAATCTCGCCGCGCGAAAACGACGGGCCGAGAATCTTGCCGATGGCGGTCGCCGGCCCCTGCACGCCGCCGATCGAGATCTGGTACCACTCCTCGCCCGCCTTATCGACGCCGAGAATGCCGATGTGCCCGATGTGATGATGACCGCAGGAATTGATGCAGCCCGAAATGTTGAGCTCGATCTCGCCGATATCGAAAAGATCGTCGAGATCATCAAAACGCGCCTGGATGGCGGTCGCCACCGGAATCGCGACCGCATTGGCCAGCGAACAGAAGTCGCCGCCCGGGCAGGCGATGATGTCGGTGAGCAGCCCGACATTGGCTGTGGCCAGCCCATGCTTTTTCAGCAGCGCATGCAGGGCCGGTAACGAGCGCTGCTCGACATCGGGCAGCACCAGGTTCTGATGGTGGCTGACCCTGATCTCACCGAAACCGAAGGCCTCGGCCGCATCGGCCACCGCGCGCATCTGCGCGGACGTTGCGTCACCCGGCGCTACGCCATGGGCTTTGAGCGAAATGACGACGGCGGCATAGCCGGGCACGCGATGCGGATGCACGCTGCGCCTGGCCCAGGCTGCAAAGCCCGGCACGAACTCGATTGCCTCGCGCAGTGCCGGCGGGTCGCTCGACAGCGCGCGGTAGGGCGGCAACTCGAAGCAACTCGCGACCCGCGCGAGCTCGGCCGGGGTCAGGGTCGCCGGGCCGCCACGCAGGGCCGCCCACTCGTCCTCGACCTCGCTGGCAAAACGCTCGGCGCCGAGCTCGCGCACCAGGATCTTGATGCGGGCTTTGTAGAGGTTGTCACGCCGCCCGAAACGGTTGTAGACCCGCAGGATGGCTTCGACATAGTTGAGCAGTTCGGGCTCGGGCAAGAAGGCCTTGATCAGCGGCGCGATGACTGGCGTGCGCCCCAGACCGCCGCCCGCCCAGACCTCGAAACCCAGCTCACCCTGCTGATTGCGCAACATCTTCAGGCCGATATCGTGAACCTGCACTGCAGCGCGATCGCCGGCCGACGCCGATACCGCGATCTTGAATTTGCGCGGCAGGAAGGTGAACTCGGGGTGGAAGGTCGACCACTGTCGCAGCAGCTCGCAATAGGGGCGCGGATCGACGAGTTCATCCGGGGCAACGCCGGCGAAATGATCGGCGGTGACATTGCGCACGCAGTTGCCGCTGGTCTGGATGCCATGCATCTGCACCGTCGCGAGTTCGGCCAGGATATCGGGCACACGGGCGAGTTCGGGCCAGTTGATCTGCAGATTCTGACGCGTGCTGAAATGCCCGTAGCCGCGGTCGTAGTTGTCGCAGATCTCGGCGAGTTTGCGCAGCTGGAGCGCCGACAGGGTGCCGTAGGGAATCGCAATGCGCAGCATCGGCGCGTGCTTTTGCACATACAGACCGTTTTGCAGACGCAGCGGTTTGAACTCGTCCTCGGGCAGTTCACCGGCAAGAAAACGGCGGGTCTGGTCGCGAAACTGGGCAACCCGTTCGTCGACCAGAGCCTGGTCGTAGCGGTCGTAGCGGTACATGGGAAGACGGTGCTCGAGAAATCGGCGCGCAAGGAAGCTCGGTCGCACAGACTAGAGCGGGCAAGGCGCAAGACAAACGATCAGGTCGATGTGAGCAAAGTCGCTTCTTGACTATCGAGGTCGCTGACCGAGCCTCTCGAGGTCTGTGACCGAGCCCTAGTAAGTCTCGAAATGCAGCCGGCCCTCGGCCTTGAGCTGCTGGTGCAGCGTTGGCCAATCGAGCTGATGGGTCGCGGCCACCTCCTG
>CAMCXH010000070.1 GCA_945883285.1 Bordetella parapertussis
ACCGGCCTGTTCCCCGATGGGTGCCTGGACCTTCAAATCTTTGAAGTGCGCTACCTGGATCTCGTTCGCCGGTGTTACCGGGAGCAGACCGCTTTCGGGGTGGTGTCGATACAGGAGGGCAAAGAAGTCATGGTGCCGGGGCAGATCCCGGCGCTTTTCAGCCACGGCACGATGGCACACATTGAAACCCTCGACACGGTGCAAGCGGCCTTGCTGCGCGTTCGCTGCCGGGGAGGCAAGCGCTTTGAGCTGCACCGCAGCTTTCCCGGACCGCTTGGTGTGTGGCAGGCAGAAATCACCTATCTGCCGGCCGACCCCGCAGTCGAGATTCCTTCCGGACTGAACTACCTCTCGCTTCGCCTGGGGCAAGGCATTGCGCAGGCCCAAAACGACGGCCAACTGGCCGAACTGCCTTTGCTCGCGCCCTTCCGTCTGGATGAGTGCGGCTGGGTCGCGAACCGCTGGGCCGAGCTGCTGAACCTGTCCGCCAGCGAGAAGCTGGATTTGCTGCGCGAAGCCGACCCCCTTGAGCGCCTGCGTGCAATCGATCTGACCATCGGTGGACCTGAGAGGCGCTGAATGTCAGCCTGCACGCGAGCGATGCCCACCCCGCTCTCTTGCGTGCAAGGGCCGGCGCGATGAAGACTGTTCAACTCTGGGGAGAATCGCTGCGGCTGCTGCTCGAACTCGGCGCGACTGCGGCATTTGCCTTGTCCGGCGTCCTGATGGCAGCGCGAAAGCAAATGGACGCTGTCGGGGTCTGCGCGATCGGATTCCTGGCCGCCTTCGGCGGCGGAACACTGCGCGACCTTCTCCTGGATCAGCGACCGTTCTTCTGGGTGCGTCATGTCGAGGTGCTGTGGGGCGTCCTGGCTCTGTGTGTGCTGGCAATGCTGTTCTTGCGCCGACGCCATTTCGAGGTCACCGAGCGGGCGATCCAGTGGCCCGATGCAC
Organism: Bordetella parapertussis; assembly: GCA_945883285.1. Lineage (GTDB taxonomy): Bacteria > Pseudomonadota > Gammaproteobacteria > Burkholderiales > Burkholderiaceae_E > UBA4615. The sequence continues at coordinate 955 of CAMCXH010000070.1, forward strand.
TGGGCCTGGGGATGTTCGCAGCCACCGGCGTCGACCAGGCGCTGCAATGGCAGATGCCGGCCGTTGTCGCGGTGCTGATGGGCATCATTACCGGCGTATTCGGCGGGGTCTTGCGCGATATTGTTTGCAACGAGATCCCCAGCGCCTTCAAGGACCACCGCCCCTACGCGGTCTGCGCCTTCGCAGGAGGCTGGGTCTATGTCGGCTTGCTGCATATCGCCGCGCCTGCCTGGCTGGCACTGCTGGCCTGTGTCGGGGTGACCGCCGGCCTGAGGTTGGTGGCCATCTGGCGCAACCTGGCGCTGCCGGCCTGGCGGGTTTGACTCGGATATTCTGAATCGATGCCCCTCGATCCTGATTTCGCAATCCGCGCTGCGACCGGGCCTGCGCCGCGTGCGAACAACGGTCAGCCTCGGCGCATGCTGATCGCGGGCGCGGTCGGCCGCCTCGGCGATGCACTACTCGCCGAGGCGCTTTCGCGCGGCGGCTATGACGAGGTCGTCGCGCTGGCCGATGGCGACGCGACCATGTCGCTTGGGGTACGCGGACTGGCGCTTGCGCCGATCGAAAATCTGCCGCCACTGGAGGCTGTCTGCATCGTTCAAACCGTCGATCCGCAGGCGCCCGACGCACGCTCTTTCTACGGGCGCGATGCCCCCTTCGCGATGATCACGCGCGACTCGATGCTGCCGATCGCCGCGGCGGCCTTTGCGGCCGGCGCACATCGACTGCTGCTGATCGATCCGCTGCCGGTATGGCAGCAGCTCTCGCAGTTTCACCAGGGCCTGAGAGACCATACAGAGCTCAAGATCGCGGGACTGCCATTCACTGGCGTCACCGTGCTGCGGCCGCTCACGCAGGGCGGCCCTGCCGTGGGCAGCTGGTTACAGCGTTTCGCTCAGATCTACCTGAGCCTGCAGTTCCTGATGATGCCGCGATCAATGCCTACGCTGACAGCGGCGCAAGTCGCGCGAGTCGCGATCGACGCGCTGCGAACCGACGAGTCCGGGATCAGGGTTCTGGGCGCAGTGCAGATCAGCGATCGAATGAAGCAACACGCGGTCAAGCGGGCCGGCGCTGACTCGCAGCAAAGGGACCAGACCTGAACCTCGCTGTGCAGCAAGCGATGTCGCCTGCCGCGCCGAGACTCAGACAGCCGACTTTGCCAGCCAGGCCTTCACGCCTGGATGCTCGGCGACCGCTTGGTACAAGTGCATCAGCTTGGGGCAGTGATCAAGCACTGTCGCCGGGACATGGTCGAGCGTACCGGCCGTCAGCCACCGCACCACCATGTAAAGCTTGATATCAGCCACCTGGATCGACTGGCCGCCGACGAAGGGACCCTCACCCAACTGTTGCTCAACCTGACGGCCCCAGGTCGCGAGCTCGTTTGCCGCCAGGGCTTCACGGGCAGCAACCTTGTGGTCAGGGTCGGAGATGCGCAGTATCGGCGCGATGGTGTGGCGCAGTTCTTCGGCCGCGCACATCAGCGCCTCGTGCCGTGCCGCCTCGAAGGCATCAAGCGGATGCAGGCGATATTGCCGACCGATGAACACGAGGATCGCGTTGGATTGCGCCAGCGGCGGCTGGTCGGGCATCTGCAAAACCGGCAATGCACCGAAGGGCACGCTCGCCTTCAGGGCAGCCCAGTCGGCAGACTTGATGCGATCATCATCGAAGTCGACGCCGGCCAGATGCAAGGCAATGCGGCATTCCTCCCCGCGGCTGCCGGCGAAATCGAAATAGGTCAGGCGAGGCTTGTTCATGGCGATCCTGGGGGAGTCGGGTGGTCGCTGAGCCTACAGCAATCGGTTTCGATGAGCGCGCAATGGGCCGCGATGAATGCTTGCGGTCGGTCACGCACCCCTGACTGGCAAAGCCTAAGGCGGGCTGGGGTACAGAACATGCGTCGTCGCACGTCCCTGGGCATCGACCTTCACCAGAACCATGTCGCCCGAACCGATATCCGGCCCGGCGAAGGCCCTGATGTTCACATGATGGGTGACCAGAATCAGGGCGCGATCGCCTTTGCTTTTCATCATGCGTGCAATGAAGCGTGCCAGCTCAGCCGTCGAGGCGCCTGCCTGCTCCGGCTGGTCGAAAAACGAGGCGAGCGATGGCTCGATACCGACGCTGCCCAATTCCAGCGCTTTTGCGGTGTCACGGCAGCGACACCAGCTGCTGGAATAGACCAGCGCTTTATCCACCCCCTGGCGTTTGAGCCAGGTACCGGTACGTATCGCCTGAGCAAGCCCTTGTGCATCAAGATTTCGCTGGGTGGCGCAATCGTCGAGTCGATAACCGACCGGGTCGCCAAACCCTGGCGCGTAGGCATGCCGCATCAGCAGCAGGTAGCCAGGTGAGCGCAGCTTGTCTGCCAACTCGCCTGCCCGGTCACTTGCGTTTGCGCCCAGGCTGCAACAAAAAAGGACCCAGAACAGGATCAGACGAAAGGACATGTTGAATTCGCTTCGCATCGGCATCAAGGCTTGGTACGTGCGGATAATTCATCAAGCAGGCGAAACACCACCGCATCGTCAAAGTCTGCCCAGCCCCGCTCAATGACACGCGAAAACACATCGCTTGTCGCGGCGCCCAATGGCCCTTCAAACCCTGCGTCTCGCCCAGCCTGCACCGCAAGCGCGGTGTCCTTGCGCAGCAAGGTGGCGTGGGCACGCGGCGCATAGTCATCGGCAATCGCCCGGCGCATCCGGTCTGAGCCGATCCAGCTCTGGCCGCTGGACTGCTCGATCACATCGAGCACCGTGCCAAGGTCCATGTCCATGCGCTGTGCCATCGCGAGTGCCTCGGCGGCTCCCACCAGATTGATGCCCGCGAGCAGATTGTTGACCAGTTTCATCTTTGCGCCGTTGCCCGGGCGATCTCCCAGGTGAAAGACGCGATTGGACAGCGCACCAATCAGATCGCTGTGCAAGGCGCGCACCGAATCGGCACAGGCCACCATCAGACTCATCGTGCCGTCGGCGGCTCGCTGCGGCCCGCCCGACATCGGCGCGTCAATGGTCGATGCGCCAGCCTGCGACAGCCGTTGCGCAAGTCGCTCGACATCCCCGGGCGCAATCGTCGGGCACAGCATCACGGTATGGCCGGCCAGACCACCCGGCCGCGCCTGCACGCCGCGCTCGTTCCACAGCACATCGTCGCACTGCGATGCGTCGACCACACACACGATCGTGATTGGTACATTGGCCGCCGCACCGGCAGCATCAGCGCAGGCGATTGCACCACGCTGCCGCAAGGTTTCGACCTTCGTGAGGTCGAGGTCGTGAACCTGCACCTGCCAACCTCGGGCGAGCAGGTTCGACGCCATGCCGCCACCCATATTGCCGGTGCCGACGATACCAACCCGGCGGCGGTCGGGTGCAATGGGGCTGAGAGCGGTGTTCATGATTGGCGAGTGTCGTGAGCGCGCATTAACCGGCTTGACGGCAGGCTCAGGCCTGCGCGATATCAGGCTCTGGCAGGTCAGCAACCAGCAAGGTTCCGGTCAGCGACTCGGTCATCACCACTGCGTCGCGTCCCGGCCAGCAGGCGACGTTGGTGATGGCTGCACGCGGCCAGGGGCTGCAGAGCCTATGCGTGACTTCGCCCAGATCGTTGAGAACGAAGACACCTCCAAGACTGGCATGCGCAACCAGCAGGCGACCATGCCGATCGATGGCCAATCCGTCTGGGCCTGCGGTACCGAAAAAGGTTTGCAGTGCGCCCACTTTGGTGACCGAACCGTCAGACTGGATCGGACCGCGCCAGACCTGATTGGCGCGCGTCATGGCCACGAACAGCACCCGCATATCATCACTGACCGCAAGACCGTTCGGGCTCGGTCCGTTTGACAGCATCGTGTCCAGGCGCCCGTCGGTGCCCAGGCGATAGACGCGACCACTGGGATCGTGAAGTCCGGTCTGGCCCTGATCGGTGAAGTAAAGACGACCAAGCCTGTCGAACACCAGATCGTTGACGCCTTTGAAGGATTCGGTGTTTCGGTGACTCAGGACCGTTTCCATGCGGCCTGATGCAGGGTCGAAGCGCCGTATGCCAAAGCGATAATCAGCCACCCACAGGCTGCCGTCTGCATGCATGGCCAAACCATTAGGCCAGCCTGCGTCTTCGTGAACGCAGGTCCAGGAGAGATCAGGGGCGATGCGCAGCAGGCGCCCATGCGGAATGTCGACCACATAGAGATTGCCCGCCGCGTCAAAACACGGCCCTTCGAGAAAACTGTCGACGGTGTGACCAGGCCGATTTGCAGTAGCCCATTCCGATGGCTGGGGTCTGCGTAAAGGCTCCGGCAGGCGGGTCAGCGCGCGGGCGAGAACTCGAATTACAGGCCGACCATCGAGGTTCATCATGGTGTGTTCAGGCGAGCTTGGACATTGAGCGGGGCGATGATCCGTTCGACCGGTTGAGCGGTGTCTTACAAGGTAATCAGAATTGCAACTTGACGCCAATATTGACACTACCCAGATTCTGACCGCTTCTGACCTCGCCTGTGATTCCAGCAAACGCAAAGGCACTGTCTCGCAACTTCACCGTACCGTAGATATCTGCCTGCATAAACATATTGCCGACGTTTGCAGACTGAATGACCGTACCGTAGCTGGCGAGGCTTGCCGAGAGGCTGGGGTTGATCAGCGTATTGTTCTCAGCACCGACCGCCACATTGACTCGATAGGTGGACTGCTCAGCCATCGAATCCTTGTTTTTGGACCCTAATGCCAATCCAATCACCCCTCGCGTACCGTTGCCGCTGTAAGCATTGACGCCCAGCGCTGCGGCACTTGACTTACCCTCGTTGAACGATGATTGCTTCAACATCTGCCAGGTTGCGCGAATATAAGGGGTAACGGCGACATCGGCGGTATCAAACGGTTTGCTGATGCCAGCGCTCAACAGGACGTCGTTGCCCTTGATGCCCTGGGCCTTAAGGCTATTGGCAGCGCTTGCGTCGGCACGGGTGACATTGCTTGAACTCAAGCCAACGCTGGCCATGCCATCCAGAACGTAGTCTTGCATCACGGGCATATTGCCGTAGACGAAGATTGAACCCTGATCGACGGTAGCGCTGTCAGCACTCATCGACACGCGGGTGCTCGATAAAGAAAAGCCTGCTCCGGCCTTTACATTATTCTCGCGATAGAGATCTGATCCGAAGACTGCCTGATACAGCTTGCTGCGATAGCCACTGGCATTTGAATCAGACGACCTGTTGCCATACTGATAGGCAATCGCGCCCCATACGCTGTTGACAGAAGGGATCGGCACAGCCGAATCCGAGCTGCGCGCGAGGACTGCGCTTTGTACCCGCTGACTGGATTACGGGATGACCGCCACGGTGTCCGCGTAGATTTCACCAGACAAGCCTTGCGCAAAGCTCGCCAAAGAGGAGGCTGACTGGGTCGCAGTGGCGTACATCAGGCTGGTTTCTTGACTGGTGGCAGTGCCCGCCATCTGTGCCGTGCTCAATTTGTCCAGTACTGCTGCGACCGATTGCGTATTGCTGCTGGTGTTAGCCAGTGTCGTCTCGCCGCGGCGTCTTCAAACCCAGCTGCACCTGCCCTGCCGCGTAGACCTGGATGCGCTCGTCCGACAGCGCCGGCCGCGTGATGTAGCGGCACAGCGACCCGGCCACGGCGGCGGCCGCACGTCGTCCAGCACCCCTTCGCCGAGATGCCGCCAGGCATGTCGGAAAAACTCGCGCCAGCCGAACTCGAAGGCGAGCTTGTGCGAGGCCGGCACGTGGTACCGCGCGCGGATCGCGGCCAGCGCGTCCGGCACATCTAGCAGACCGTGCGTCAGGTATGGGGACACGCGCGTGACGGCGCCGTCTAGGGCGTTGCGGGTGCGTGCGTACGCGGCGGGGTCGACCGCGTGTCGGCCGCGTGTCGGCCGCGTGTCGGCCGTGCGCGCGCCTCAGGCGTGCCCGAGACGCCGTGCCGCGCGGCGACGGGATGCCGCGCCCGCAGCACCGAGACCGGCGAGCAGGATGATCCATTCCGCCGGCTCGGGCACCGGCGTCAGCACCACGTCCTGGATCGCGACCGCCGAAGACACCGTGAAATCGCCGACGTCGACCACGCCGAAGCCGATCTGAACCGTGCCGCTGCGGGTGAAGACGACCTGGCCCGACTGCCAGCCGGGCGGGGTCCAGAACAGGGTCTCGGGTACGCTGCCCCCGTTGGGCACCACCGGCTGCAGCGGGGTCGCGACCTCCGCGCCCCCGAGCCGGATCACCGCGCCGTCGATCGCGGCGAACGCATAGTCGGCACCGGTGTAGTCCAGCGTCAGGAACTGCCAGTTGAAGTTCAGGCGGTCGCCTGCCGAGACGCTCAAGAGACGGGTGACGCCGGAGCCTTCGTACGCGCTCACGACCGGGGGGTTCGGATCGAGCGCGCCGGGGACCAGCCCGAAGGACGTCTCGAGGAGCAGGCCGGCGGCGTACGGGTCGCTACCGGTCATGTTCGTGCCGCCCGCCGCGAAGGGCAGGTCGTCTTCGAAGGCGGCGGCGGCCGTCGTGGCGAGGATGCCGCCTGAGTAAGGGTAGCTGCCGTCGGGGCCGTAGTACGTCACAGCCGGTGCATACCACGCATTGGAGGGATTCTGCGACGCCGGACGGCCGGCGTCGCCGATGAAGATCCACCCCGATGCGGGTCCGAAGTCGAGCGCGGTCTGCGCCCCCGCGGTGGAGGCTGCGGTCCCGAGCGCGACCGTGGTCGCGACGGCGGCAAATGCGTGGGAGAGGGAGAAGCGGGCAGTCATCGGTCGTCTCACTGGAGGATGTAATCGCGGGCCGGCACGATCTGCGCAGGCGTAACGTTGCGCAGCAGCACCAGCGGACGGGCCACGGCCGGACCGGCATTGCCGTCCGCATCGATCGACAGCAGCGTCCCGGCGGTGACCCCACTGAGCCGGACCACGCCCGCCTGAACCGCGCTGGTCGGATCGACGCCGATCGACGCGAGCAGCGCCGACAGGTCGATGCTGTCGACGCCCGGCGTGAAGTCGGTGATCGTGTCCTGGCCGTCGCGCAGGCTGGCGTAAACGAACACGTCGCGTCCGGCGCCACCGGTGATCGTGTCGGCACCCGGACCGCCCGCGATCCGGTCGTCACCCGGGGTGCCGGTAACGGTGTCTCGCCCGCTGGTACCGTCGATCGAGCGGACCAGCGTCAGGCCGACGATGACGGGATCGTGGTCGGACGACCGGTAAGGCGTCGGTGCGTATAGCGAGCTGACCTGCGAGGCCGACTTGAACTCGACGTTGTAGTCGAGCACCGAGGGCTCGTCGGTGTTGATCGCCCAGTGGACCGCGCCGCTGACCCGCTGCGACGCCGTCGGCGTTGCGAGCGCGTAGTCGAGCGTCCCGTTGTTGCCGTCGAAGGTGTAGCTGTACGCGTTGGGCTCGAAGCGCAGCGCGAGGTTCTCGAAGCCGGCCGACTCGAGCGCTTCGATCGGATCTTCCTTCGCGTAGCTGTTGAGGTCGCCGAGCAGCAGCACGCGGTCGGTGCCGTAGGTGACCTGGACCGACTGCGACACGAACTGCTGCAGACGGCTGGCCTGCTGCGTGCGCCGCTCGTTCCAGCAGCCCTGCCCGTCCAGCTGGTCCGCATCGGCCCCCGAGGCGCCCGAGCAGCCCTTCGACTTGAAGTGGTTGACCGTCACCGCGAAGCGCTCGCCGTTGGGCAGCGCGAAGCCCTGCGCGAGCGTCGGACGGTTGTTGATGGCATCGGTGTCCGAGATCGCCGCACCGACCGGAGCGACCCGCGCGGGCTTGTGGATCAGCGCGACCTGGATCGCGTCGGTGCCCATGTTCGCGGGCAGTACCACCGCCGCGTAGGTCGGCGTGCCGATCGCGGTGTTGAGCGCTGCGACGAGCTGGTCGACGGCGACCTGGCCGTTGCGCTGGATCTCCATCAGCCCCACGACGTCCGCGTCGATCGCCCTGAGCGCGGCGATGATCTTGTCGCGCTGACGGACCAGTTCGGCGGCGCTGTCGGCACCCCGACAGTCGTCGCGGGTCAGGGACGGCAGGCACTGCGCCCCCGACTGGTCCACCGTGCTGAAGTAGTTGAGCACGTTGAAGGCGGCCACCTTCACGTTGCCGCCGACGGCCGGCGGCGCGGCCCGACGCGGGTTGGCACGGACGAAGACCGGCGCCACCGTCGGATTGATCTTGTAGTCGCGCGGACCGGCCGAGTCTGACGTGACCAGGCCGTGGTCGATGATGCCGGTCAGGTTCACGACGGTGTCGCCGGCGCGCATCGTGCCGTCGGCCGCGAGATAGGGCACCGGATCGGGGTTCTGCAGGCTCGAGCCGTCGTCGAGGACGAGGCGCCGACGGGCGTTCTCGTCGGCGAGCGCGATCGCATCCGCCGTGCCCGCACGATGCACCTGCGTCGGCTGGTAGAGGCGCCCGCCGGCAGACAGCGTCGCCTGACCGTACCGGCCGAGGAAGTAGTTCTGCGAGACGGTGAGCGGCGAGACGATCCGCACCAGCATCCCTTCGTAGCGCTCGAGCTCGCCTTCGAACGCCTCGGGCAGCGAGATATCGACCGGCGCGAGGGCCACGCCCGACGAGAGCACCGTGATCCCGGTCGGTCCGGTCAGCTCGGTGAGCGTGTTGAACTCGGTCACCACGCCGGTCAGGCGAATATGGTTGCCGACCACCACCGCCGCGGGCGGGGTGGTGCTCGTGAAGACGAACAGGCCCTCGGACGTCGCAGGGTCCGAATCGGGGACCATGTCCTGCATGAAGAAGCCGTTCGAGGTTACGAGCGTGACAACCCCCTCGGTCGTCACCGTCTGACCGGCGAGCGGCGAGGCGGCGCCCGCGCCCTGGATCGCGCTGATGCGCGTGACGGCGCCGCCCGTGACCGTGACCGCGACGGTGCACGACGCGGTCTGCGACGCGTCGTTGCCGAAGGTCACGCCGAACGAGTACGCGCCGGCCGCAAGCGAGCCCGGCAGGTCGAGCGAGACGTTCAGCGTGCCGCCCACCGAGGAGGCGGGCACGAGCGAAGAGAGCGAGAACGACGGCGACGGGCTGGTCGCGGTGGCGGCGTTCACCACGCTGTCGGCATCGGTCGCCGACAGCGTGAAGCTGGTTGCGGTCCCCGCTGCAACGGTCACCGCAGGGCAGCTCGGCACGATTGGCGCGTTCGCGAAGCTGCACGAGGCGAGCGCGGTCGCGCTGTTACGGGGCGACGGGGTCGCCGCCTGGAAGTCCGCCAGGTTGTTGTCACTGTCAAGGCAGGCCGATTGGCGGCGTACCGCGAGCGCGCCGGACGCGGCCGGGGCGGCCGTGGCCTCGGCGTTGTTCGCCGTGCCGTAGCTCACCCGGTCGATCACCGCAGCGAGCTGGGCAGAGGTACAGACGCCCGATCCGCAGCCGAGTGCCGTGGTGCCGGCGACGAGCGCGACCTTGCCGGACGCACCGGCCATATCGATGCTTCCCGCGTGGTCGGCCGCCGGCAGAGCCGCCGCGCCGGTCTGGGTGCCCGCGAAAAGCCGCACGAGGAAGTGCTGGCCGGGCTGCAGCGAGAAGGCCGGCAGGGCAACGATCTGCCCCGCGGAGTTGCCGTAGTTGCCCGTCGCCGAACCGTACTGCAGCGACATCCCCGACAGCGAGATCGACGAGCTGCCACCGTTGAACAGCTCGACGAAGTCGTTCCGGTAGACCGCGCCGGAGTTGCTGCTGCCGCCGTAGACCTGGCTGATCACCAGCCCGGAGGTCGATGTATGGCCGGTAAGCGGGTGCATGAGGAGCACGCAGGCGGCGAGCACCTGCAGTCCGGCGTAGATCAGGTTTCCGAAAAAAGACCGGACCATGGTGTCACTCCTCGATTCTGCGGCGGCGGCGGCGGGTCAGCGCGCGCTGCGACGACGGCCAGCGATCAGGCCGACGAGGCCGAAGCCGGCCATCATGAACGCGAGCTCGGACGGCTCGGGGATCGGTTGGACGCTGAAATTGGTGGTGTTTGGGACCGTTAGCGCGTAGTTGCCGTTGGTCGTGTCCATGACCCAGTTCGCGGTGTCGGCCACGAGTGGCTGGTAGGCCCCGAAGGTCTGCAGCCCGCTGCGCACGCCGTTGTACTCGCCGAAATCGGCGCTGTTGCCGAGTTGGGTCGCGGTCGTACCGTACGCCAGCCCCGTGCCCGCGAGGTTCGACTCGACAACGTTGGTGCTGTTCGTGATCGCGGTGATGAAGGTCGTCGGCGCGGTCAGCGAGGTCCCGAGGTAGGCGTACACCGTGTCCGCGGAGGCGCTGAGGCCGAGGTTGGTCGAGCTGACGGCCGTGAACGTCCCGATCGACGCGGCACGGGTCGAGGCGTCGGTCGCGCTGAACCGGATCACGGTCCCGGCACTGATCACCGAGGCGCCGCTGACCCACTGGAACGCCGATTCACCGGTGTTGAAAGCACCGCCCGAGCCGATCGCCGAGCCGTTCCACTCGTTGTCGTTGAAGAAGACCCTGGTGTTGGCGGGCAGGTTGGCCAGCGCCACCATCGACCAGCCGTCCTCGTCAGTGTTGAGGGAGGTGAACATGAGACCGCCCGCCGACTGGGCGTGGGCGGACGACACGGCGGCGAGCAGAACCGAGGCGATGGCGAACGGGCGGAAACAGGTGGACATCGTGAGCTCCGAGCTTGCGTCCGGGGGGACGCGTGAATGAGTGAGGCGCCGGTCGGGTCATGAACCGGCTCAAGCTGAAGTTCCAGTATCGGCACCCGCGATGAACCGGCGACGGCACACCGATTGAGCCGTTCGCACCCAGCGGCCGTTGAAAGATGGGCCATTCGGACAGGCCTGCCCCGCACAGGGGCACCAGCCGACCGCATCGAGCCCTTCAGTTCACCGCTTTTGGCGGCCTGCTTGAGTGCCGTACGCCATTGCCTAATGACTCGCGGGCGGTCCATCTCGGCGAGCAGCGGGTCGTGCGCGGCGAGCAAGACATCGGCCACTCGCCGTGGAAGCTCTCGCAGCAAATCGCCGAATTGGACGTAGGCGGCATCCTCTGGAATCCAAATCCTCGGCTTATCGCTCAAGGCAGTATGGCCACATCACGCTCGCCGCAGGGCTCCTGCGCAGTCGATGTTATCTGCGCTGACTGATGTTCATCGGCTCGCCAGCGTGGCTCGCGATGGTCTTGCTGGCCACCTTCCGTGACCTGCTCATCACCAGTCACGGGCCCGTGTTTCGTCCCGAGACTGGCTGGCTGATGCTGTGCATCGTCCTTGGCATGGCGTTTGCGCCCAAGATCGCGACCGTGGTGTCGGTGCTTGCCCGTCGCAGCCGGCGTGCAGCATTCGGCGGGACGCTGCGCTTCCTTGCGAGCGTGCTGCTCGAAACCGTGTTCAGCGCCATCCTCGCGCCGATCATGGCGGTGGCCCATAGCGTCTTTCTGGTCTGCCTGGCGTTTGGCCGCACGATCGGCTGGACGGCCCAGGTACGGAATGATCACCGCATCCCGTTCGGTGCCGCAGCGTCGCGGCTGTAGGCGCAGAGCCTGCTCGGCGCAATGATTGGCGCATGGTTGCTGGGCCGCATGCCCGAACTCGCCCTTCTGGGCGCGCCTTTCTACGGGCCGTTGCTGATGTCGATCCCGTTTGCAATGCTGACCGCATGGCCCCTGCTGGGCTTGACGATGGCGCGCTGGCGCATGGCGGCGATTCCGGAAGAGGCGACGCCGCCGCAGGCGCTGCTGAACCTGACGCTGAGCGCGCTGAATGTGCGTCGCGTCACATCCGGTTCGATGACCTCATCGACTGAGCGCCCGTCTTGACGTCGGTGTCTGGCGCAACTAGGCTCGGGCGCTTGACCGCATTGCGGTGCGCCACCGAAAGGCCAGGTTGATGAAACATTCAAGGCTTCGTTCCATCGGAATCGCGCCCGCGATTGCACTGTGCTGCGCGACCATCATTCAACCCGCCATCGCTGCCACGCTCGACAGCTGTGCGCTGATGAAGCAGGCTGACGTTCAGGCGGTGTTTTCGCCGCGTACGTTCGATCAGGGAACAGCCGGTCCGCCGCAGCCCGGTACGGCGAAGCTGGCGGCCGTGGCCAGTTGCACCTACACCTCTCAGGCCGCCAGCCCGCGCGATATCGTTTCCATCATGCTCCTCACGCGCCGTGCACCGGAGGGCGTCAAGGGCGTCACCACCGAGGCCATGAAGGCCGGCGTGGTGCAACTCAAGGGCACGCCGGTCGATGTGGCGGGCTTAGGGGACGGTGCGTTCTGGGCCAACCTAGGTACCGACTCGCACCCTTCGTATCAGCTCAATGTGCGAGTTGGAGATCGGTACTGGCTGGTATTCAGTACGGCGGGTGTGAAAGGCGAGCCTCAGCGCGCCATCCAGAACCTGACCAGTCTGGCCAAGACAGTCTTGCCAAGGCTGTGAGGGCCGCGCGTCCGCCGCTTTCCACATGGCGGGCGGCAACGGGGTGCGCGGCCGGTTTCGCAGTCTGCGCTGGACGGGCGTGCTGCCCGAGTCAGGCACTTTATGCGGATCACTACGGATATCTCAGGAATGACATGACCGCCCTGCCTCGGGTTGGCGAATGGCGGTACAGTCCGCCGATACCAATCGGACAAGACATCGGGGAGACGTCTTGCTGGACATCAGGGGACTGTCAGTCTCGTTCCTGACTGCGGGCGGTTCGGTCGCGGTCACGCGTGACGTGAGTTTTTCCATCGCGCCCGGCGAACGTCTGGGTGTGGTGGGTGAAAGCGGCTGCGGCAAGACCGTCACCGGCCTGTCGCTGCTAGGCCTGTTGCCGGCGCGCACCTCTCGCGTGACGGGTGAAATCCTCTTCGAGGGCCGCGACCTCAATCGCATGACACCCGATCAGATGCGTGCCATTCGGGGCCGTGAAATCGGCATGATTTTCCAGGAACCCATGACCGCGCTCGATCCGGTCTTCACCATCGGCGAGCAGATCGGCGAGGCAAGAACCGGACGCTCAAATGATCCATGTCGAGTTCATGAACGCTGCCGATCGCCATCTGCGCGGTTGCGCAGACCTTCCCTGGCGGAGCAGCCACGCAGACAGTTTGCGCATGCCAGCGAACCAGAGCACGCAAGCGAACCACAATCGCCACGATCCTGTCGCCCGGGCGGTGCGCGATGCGTATTCGGTTTCGAGGTCCATGAACGCAAGGCTGGTGGATACGGCGCCCGGCGTCTATTGCACTAACGGCCTACGTCGTTCGGTATCGGGCTGATGCCCAGCAACTGAACACCCACTCGCATAAGGTACATAAATGCACGGTTTTCAAAGAGTAGGTAGGAAAGCTTGCCACTTATGACCCCTAGTATTTATGCGGGCCTTAAGCCATTGCTGGCGGAGACGGAGGGATTCGAACCCTCGATGCGCTTTTGGCACATACTCCCTTAGCAGGGGAGCACCTTCGGCCTCTCGGTCACGTCTCCAGCACGCGCGAATGCTACCACGCGGCCTGCGCCGCTCAGCCCTGCTGCTCCAGATCAAAGGCCTTGTGCAGCGCACGAACGGCGAGCTCAAGATACTTGTCTTCGATGACCACCGAAATCTTGATCTCGCTGGTCGAAATCATCTGAATGTTGATGCCTTCTTCAGACAGGGTGCGGAACATTCGGCTGGCGATGCCGACATGCGAACGCATGCCGATACCCACCACCGACACCTTGGCGATCTTGGGGTCGCCCACGATGTTGCCGGCCTTGACCTTGTCGCGCACATTGAGGTTGAGCACCTCGAGCGCTTTCTGATACTCGCTGCGCGGCACGGTAAACGAGAAGTCGGTCGAGCCGTCGACGCTCTGGTTCTGGATGATCATGTCGACGTCGATATTCGCATCGGCCACCGGCCCAAGAATCTGATAAGCCACGCCCGGCAGGTCAGGCACATGCATGACCGTGATCTTGGCCTCGTCGCGCGCAAACGCGATCCCTGAAATGACTGCCTTTTCCATTGCCTGCGATTCCTCAAACGTGATGAGTGTGCCCGACGCCATCTCGACCTCGAGCGGCATGTCGGGCGGCGTCAGACTCGACAGCACTCGCGTCTTGACACGATATTTTCCGGCGAACTCAACCGACCTGATCTGCAGCACCTTCGAGCCCAGGCTCGCCATCTCGAGCATTTCTTCGAAGGTGATCAGGGGCAAGCGGCGCGCCTCGGGCACGATTCGGGGGTCGGTGGTGTAGACCCCATCGACGTCGGTGTAGATCAGGCACTCCTCGGCCTTCAATGCCGCCGCAATCGCCACCGCCGAGGTATCGGAACCGCCTCGGCCCAGGGTGGTGATGTCGCCTTTGGTGCCCACCCCCTGAAAGCCAGCCACGATCACTACCCTGCCGGCATCGAGGTCTGCGCGCACCCGCGTATCGTCGATCGATTCGATTCTTGCCTTGGTGTGGGCATCGTCGGTACGCACCGGCACTTGCCAGCCGGCATAGCTCACCGCCTCTACACCAATTGCCTTGAGCGCGATGGCCAGCAGGCCGACCGACACCTGCTCGCCGGTCGAGGCAATCATGTCGAGCTCACGCGGATCGGGCTGCGGCTGAAGCTGGGTGGCCAGCGCAATCAGGCGATTGGTCTCGCCCGACATTGCCGATGGCACCACCACCAGCTGATGCCCGGCGCGATGCCATTTGGCAACCCGCTGCGCGACGTTGCGGATGCGCTCGACCGAGCCCATCGAGGTGCCGCCATATTTGTGAACGATCAAAGCCATAAATCGGGACGCTGCTTTTTGTCGGGATAACCCGCAATTATACGAGTCGGCTGTCTGGACCGCTTTGTATCGGCTCAACTGGACCGATGCGCGGTTCCAGGAACTTGCATGAATACCCGGCGCAGGTCGGCGTCATCCGCCATTACCCAGTCGATCGCAATACCTGGCCGCTCGATCGGCCAGTGCTGACTGCGATCAAGGCCGAAAGGGGCGGCCAGCAGCAGACGATTGTCACGCCACAGTGCCGGAAAGTGCGGGCGCAGCCAGGCAGGAATGCCAGCTTCCTGCCAGAGATTCTTCATCGTTCGCGAAGCGCGGTCGGGCGACAGTCGCAGGCGCGCACCAGACGTTGCCGGCGCAATATGCAGCGGCCCGCTGCGCAGCCAGGCCGCGGACAGGCCTTCGGCAGCGACCCGAAACGCCAATGCACTGTCAACGCCGATCGACACACTTGACTCCCCGCGCCATTCAATCGCCGCCGGCTCATCGATGCGGCGAACACGCTCGCTGCAGGGCACGCCGAAGATCGCGTCGCGGTAGCGCATCAGTTGCCATCCGTCATGCCTGACATCGCCATAAGCCCCGGCGCCATCGACCAGCTGATCGTTCATCGCCTGCAATCTCGCCTGCGGGGGCGGCAGGCAGCCCAGACCACGCACCCAGGCGCGCAAGACCGCGTCCCGGCGCGGCGCAGCCAGCCTGGCCAGAGCGACGCGATCGAGCATCTGCAGGCCGGCACGCAAGCCGCTCGAGACGCCGCGCAGATCTTCTTCGGCGAGGCGCTGGAGCGTCGCCCTCGCCTGCCGCAGCAACCCGATCGTGGCCGGCAGCTGGCCGGGCAGATCGGGCAGCACCTCGCGCAACACCGGCATCAGCCGATGCCGCACCGCATTGCGCGCCAAGTTCAGGTCGAGATTGCTCGGATCATCGACCCAGCGCAAACCGAGGTGTTTCGCTTCGCGGGCAAGCTGCGACTGCGTCACCGTGAGCAGTGGGCGCAGCAGCGCCACGCCCTCACGGCAATCCGACTCGGCAATGCCGGTCAGGCCATCCAGACCACTGCCGCGCGCCATGGACAGCAGCAAGGTCTCGAGCTGGTCATCGGCATGATGGGCGGTCATCAAGGCCGCCGCACCGAGATCGCCTGCAGCCTTGAACAAGAGGCGGTAGCGCTCGCCACGCGCCCACTGCTCGATGCTGTCACCGTGTGCCGGCGAGCCCAGCGCACGCAGCCCGACAAAGCGAACGCCCAGCGCAGCCGACTCGGCGGCACAGTGCTCGACCCAGGTTTTGGAGAGCGGCTGCAAGCCATGATCGACATGCGCGGCAACAACGGCCTGGGCACCGATGGCTCGCACCGCGCCATGCAGCAGTACCGTCGAATCGAGACCGCCACTGAAAGCAATCACCAGGGGATGGTCGGGTGCGGGCTGCGATCCGCCCGCGGCCGAAAAGCGCGAGAGCGCCTCGCTCAGCGCGCGATCAGCCGAGTTCCTTGAACTTGCCATACGCCATGATGCGCTGCTGTCGCGTCGCGATCAGATCGTCGGGCTTGCTGTTCTGGAATTGCCGCAAGGC
>CAMCXH010000071.1 GCA_945883285.1 Bordetella parapertussis
GTGTCGTCATGATCGGTGGGGCGGGTCTGGTCGGAGCGCTGCAAGCAGAGGCGGTCCCGGATGATACCGGCTGACCGAGCCGGACAGGCCCGGCCGACCCTTTGTATGCTTGCGCCTGTCAGCCCTGCCGCTCGCCCGGCTATCTGGGCGTCTGGATGGGCGGTTGTCGGCGGGCGACTGGCGGCGATCAATCATGGCCGAATTGCGTCCAGTCGTTTTACAGTGAATCCATCCCGTTGCCAAAATCTAACGTAGTTTATTGAAAAACTGCGTAACATTATGGTTTTAATAATGATTTACGTTTTTGCGAGTCGCAAGTGGCGCTAAGTCTTCCCGGTCTGTTTCAGCGAGGCCCCCAGCCCCTTCTGGGCATCGACATCAGCTCGTCCAGCGTCAAGCTGGTGGAGTTGTCGGCGGGTGCCAAGACCGGACTGCGAATCGATCGTTATGCGATCGAGCCGATCGAGCGGGGCGCGGTGGTCGACGGCAATATCGAAAATCCGGAGCAGGTCTCCGACGCGCTGATCCGCGCGGTCAAGCGCTCGGGTGCACGCGGCAAGGCGGCTGCCCTGGCCTTGCCCTCGTCGGCGGTGATCTCCAAACGCATCATGCTCCCGGCAGGTTTGCTCGAGGAGGACTACGACCTTCAGGTTGAGTCCGAGGCCAGCCAGTACATCCCGTTCTCGATCGATGAGGTCAACCTCGATTATCAGATTCTCGGGATGGCAGCCCAGTCATCCGAAGATGTCGAGATCCTGCTGGCCGCGTCACGCAAGGAAAAAGTGGAAGATCGCGTCGCCGTGGCCGAGATGGCGGGGCTGACGCCGACGGTGATCGACGTCGAACCCTATGCCGCCCGGATCGCCATCGATCATGTGATCAGCTACATGCCGAATCATGGCGAGGGGCTGATTCTGGCCGTCTTCGATATTGGCCAGAGCAACACCAGCCTCACCGTGGTGTTCAACGGCCAGACCATCTTCGAGCGTGACCAGAGCTTCGGGGGCCTGATCCTGACACAGGAAATCATGCGCCTCTATGGCCTGACCTTCGAAGAGTCGGAGCAGAAAAAGCGCACCGGCGAACTTCCTGACAACTATGGCGCCGAACTGCTGGTGCCCTTTGTCGAGCAGGCCACGACCGAAGTCGCCCGTGCGCTCCAGTTCTTTTTTACGTCGACACCTTACTCGCGCGTCGACCGGATCATCCTTGCGGGAGGCTGTGCGGTCACTCCGGGTCTGGCCGAGTCCATTGCCGACCGATCGCGGGTGCCGACCGAAATCATGAGCCCGTTTCAGGGAATGGAGGTCGGCAGCACGATTCGTGAGCGCCAGTTCCGACTCGACGCACCGGCGCTGATGGTCGGGTGCGGTCTTGCCATGCGCAGGTTCGACAAATGAGCGGTGCTGAAAACCGCCGGGCTGTTGCCGGCAGCAAGCCCCTGGATCCGCAGGTGCGCGAGCTCGCGTCGATCCGAATCAACCTGCTGCCGCACCGCGAACTCACGCGCGAGCGCAAAAAGAAAGACTTCGTCGTCCTGGCGGCACTCGTGGCCGTCGCCGCCATCGTGACCACGTATGCCGGTGGCGTGGCCATCAATCAGCAGATCAGCAGCCAGTCCGAACGCAATGCTTTCATCAAGGCCGAAACCGCCAAGCTCGAGTCCCAGATCGGCGACATTGCCAGCTTGCGCGACGAGATTGCGGCGCTCAAAGCCAGGCAGGAAGCGGTCGAAAATCTGCAGAGCGACCGTACTGTTCCGGTCCATCTGTTTGACGAGCTGGTCAGGTTGACACCCGAGGGTCTCTATCTGCGCCAACTCAAGCAGGAAGGCCGCACGATTTCGCTGGTTGGCCTGGCCCAGACCAACGAGCGGGTCGCAGACCTCCTGAAGCGGCTGTCCGAGAGCAGCGAGTGGCTCTACAAGCCCGAGCTCACCGAAATCAAGGAAATCGCGTTGGCCGCAGGGCCGAATCAGAAAGAGGGCAGGACGATCTTCGAGTTCGCGCTCAACGTCCTGGTCAAGCCGCAGGCGGTCGCCGAGAGTGCCACTCCCGACTCTCCCCCTTCCTCACAGACCCAGTCTGCCCAACCGACCAAGGTCGGGTCGGCGCAATAGCGGCGGAGACTCACGATGGCCAAACTTTCCGCCATAACCTTCAACCCCGACTTCTCGAAAGCGTCCAGTCAGTTCAGAGGATTGCAGGGCAGGCATCCGGGTTTGTGGCCAGCACTGCCGCGCGCAATGCTGATCATCGCGCTCTTTGCCTCGATCTTGCTGCTCGGCTGGCTTTTCTACTGGCATGGTCTGATCGACGAGCTTGATGTTGGTGTCCAGCAGGAAGCCGCGCTCAAGGCAACTTATGTCGACAAGCTCAAGCAGGCGGTGAATCTGGCCGGATTGCGAAAGCAGAAGGAGCAGGTTGCTCTGTATGTGAGCCAGCTCGAAAAGCAGTTGCCCAGCAAAGCTGAAATGGACGCGCTGCTCACCGACATCAATCAGGCGGGCGTCGGGCGCGGCGCCGGCCTGAAGCTCTTCAAACCCGGCCAGGTGGTCGTCAAGGACTATTACGCCGAGCTGCCGATCACGGTTCGGGTTATCGGCAATTATCACGATCTCGGTGCGTTTGCCAGCGATCTCGCCAACCTGCCCAGGATCGTCACGCTCAACAATGTGTCCATCTCGCAATTCGAGAAGTCATCGAATCTGGTGATGGATGCGACCGCCAAGACGTTCCGCTACCTCGACCCCGAGGAAATCGCACAGCAGCGGGCTGTCGCCAACAAGAAAAAGCCAGGCGAGGCGAAGAAATGATGTCGACGGTGATGTCCGGTCGGATGGGGCGCAGGGCCTGCGCCGTGGTGATCGGTTGTGTCGCGGCCTTGTCTGCCGGGTGCACCGTCGGCGATGACGAGCTGCAGGCCTGGATGGACGAAAGCCGCCGCAACACGCCGGTATCGATCACCAAAGTCGCCGAGCCCAAGGTGTTTTCGCCCTTTCGCTATCCGGCGACGACCGAGGTCGATCCTTTCAATGCCGCCAAGCTCAAGGTGGGCATCGAGTCACCGACACGCAGCGGCCCGAAAGGGCCCGATCTGGGCAGGCTGCGTGAACCGCTCGAATCCTACTCGCTCGATGCGTTCAAGATGGTCGGCAATATGAAGCAGGGTGAAGTGGTGGTCGGATTGCTGAAATCCGACAGTGCGGTTCATCAGGTTCGAGTCGGCAACTATATCGGGCAGAATTTCGGCCGCATCGTTGCCATCTCCGAGAGCGAAGTCGCGGTACGGGAATCGGTCCAGGATGCAGCGGGCGATTGGGTCGAACGGGATACCGCATTGCGGTTGCAGGAGTCTGGCAAATGAAGCGCAGCGTAAGGGTCGCAAACCTGCATCGGGTCTGCTTCGGTGAAGGTGCGGTCAGTCTGATCGCCATGCTGGCGCTCTTGGTGGCCATGATCGGGGCCGCCGCCCCGGCATTGGCGCAGTCGAATTCGATCGAATCGGTCGTGTCGGTCATGCAGGGCAATCAGACCGAGCTGCGATTGCGTCTCAAAGAGCCCCTCAAGACCACGCCGGTCAGTTTCACGATTGCCAGCCCGCCGCGTCTGGCCTTCGATCTGCCCGATACCGTCAACGGCATGGGCAAGAACACCGTCGAACTGACGCAAGGCGATATTCGAAGCGTGACGATCGTACAGGCCGGCGGCCGCTCGCGGGTCGTGCTCAATCTTCGTGGCGCCGTGACCAACCAGTTGCGCCTTGATGGCGATTCGCTGGTGGTTTCGGTCACACCGGTTCAGTCGGGCTCATTCGTGGCGGCTCCGTCGGCGTTTGCGCTGACTCAGCAGGCGCGTTCGGCGGCGGACGCACCGGCGGTCGCGGCGCCCGGTCCTGTCCTTGCGGGTGTCACGACCTCGGCGCCTGTTGCTGCGGCCACTGCCGACAACGCCGCCAGTGGCACCGGCAGCGTGCTGCGCGACATCGACTTCCGGCGCGGCAAAGACAACGACGGCCGCATCGTGGTCGACATGTCCAGCTCCCAGACCGGCGTCGATATCCGCCAGCAGGGCCAGCAGATCATCGTCGACTTTCTCAAGACCCGCGTCCCCGAGAACCTTCGCCGCAAACTCGATGTGAGCGACTTCGGTACGCCGGTGCGCTCGGTGCGCATTTTCCCGCAGGGCGAAAACGCCCGCATCGTGATCGAGCCGAGCGGCTTGTGGGAGCAGAACGCCTACCAGAGCGAGAACCAGTTCGTGATCGAGGTCAAGCCAGTCAAGGACGATCCGAACAAGCTCAATCCCGGCGGCCGTGCCGGCTACCGCGGCGAAAAACTGTCGCTGAATTTCCAGAATGTCGACATCCGTGCGCTGCTGCAGGTGATCGCCGACTTCACCAACCTGAACATCGTCGTGCGTGATTCGGTGGCCGGCAATCTGACCCTGCGCCTGAAAGACGTGCCCTGGGATCAGGCGCTCGACATCGTTTTGCAGTCGAAGAACCTCGACATGCGCAAGAACGGCAATGTCATCCTGGTGGCGCCGCGTGACGAACTCGCCACGCAGGAAAAACTCGAGCTCGAATCGAAAATGCAGATCTCCGAGATCGAGCCGAGCCGACTCGAGGTCTTCCAGCTCAACTATCAGAAGGCCGAGGCGGTCCAGAAACTGCTCTCCGACGACAAGCAGAAGGTGCTGTCCAAGACCGGCAGTGCGGTCACCGACATTCGCACCAACAAGCTTTTTGTTCGCGATACCAGCGCCCGACTCGACGAAGTTCGCCGAATCATCTCCCAGCTTGACGTGCCGGTACGTCAGGTGCTGATCGAAGCCCGGATCGTCGAAGCTGATGACCTGTTTTCGCGCAATCTCGGCGTCAAGCTCGGCTACAACGATCTGAAGAGCACCTACTACACCACCGCCAGCCAGATCGATCCGGTAACCGGCCTGCCGGTGGCCATCAACGTGCCGATTTATGGCGCCGGGTCGGCCCTTGCGGGCAGCAACGCCTACTCGACCCTGTCGGGCAACCTGCAGGGCGTGGCCGATCTGTCATCCCAGCTCGGTTGCAGTGCCTCAGGCACTTGCGCGGCGGGTCTCGGTCGCGCCACGCCGCTGGCCAACACCAATTTCGTGAACCTGCCGGCAGCCGCCCTCAATGGTTCGAATCCGGCGAGCTTTGCGATCAGCCTCTTCGGCTCGTCACTGACCCGCTTCCTGAATCTCGAGATCTCGGCTCTCGAAGCCGACCAGCGCGGCAAGGTGGTCTCAAGCCCGCGCGTGCTGGCGGCCGATCAGGGCAAGGCGGTGATCGAGCAGGGTACCGAGCTGCCTTACCAGAGCGCGACCTCAAGCGGTGCCACCTCGATCGCCTTCAAGAAAGCCACGCTGCGTCTGGAGGTCGTGCCGCAGATCACGCCCGAGGGCAACGTGATCATGAAGGTCAAGGTCAACCGTGATGCGGTCGGTCGGATCACGCCGGCCGGCTTTGCGATCGATACCCGTGCGGTCGAGACCGATGTGCTGGTTGAGAACGGCGGCACGGTGGTCATCGGCGGCATCTACGAGCAGGTCGAGAGCAACCAGACCAACAAGGTGCCTTTCCTGGGAGACCTCCCGGTCGTGGGGGCTCTGTTCCGCAACAACACACGTACCAACAACAAGACCGAACTATTGGTGTTTCTCACACCTCGTGTCGTGGCCGATGCCACGGCCGTTCGCTGATTGTCGAGGATGAAGCAGATGCTGCAGAAATGGTCAGAAAAATCCCGATGGGTGGTGAGGGCGGCTGCCGCCTTGGCGGCAAGCGCGATCTTGCTCACTTCGAGCGGCTGCAGTGATAGCGGCGCAACCGGTGGAACCTCGACGATCCCGACGAGCACGAGCGGCACCTCGAGCGCGACGGCAGGCGGCTCGATTTCGGTCGGCGCGGGTACCACCTCGACGCTGCCTTCGGCAACCGGATCCTCAATCACCTTGACGGCAGTGGTCAAAAATTCAGGTAATGCCGGCGTCGCGGGTCAGACAGTGGCTTTCTCGACGACCGACGCCGGTGTGACGATCGTGAATCCGGAAAAGCCGACCGATGCGACCGGTACCGCGACTGGCACAGTGGTCATAGGCGCCGGCCCGACCAGCAATGCCAACCGGACGATTGAGGTCGTGGCCACCTCTGGAGGGCTCACGGTCAAGAAGAGTGTTCAGGTGGTCGGCAGCACCCTTACAGTGACCGGCCCGGATGCGGTGGCGCAGAATACGGCGGCGGTTTATGTTGTCACCGTGCGTGATTCGGCCTCAAACCCGCTGGCATCGCAAGCGGTCACAGTCACCTCGCAGGCCGGTAATGCGATTGCCACGATTGGAAGCGACGCAGCGACGGATGCACAAGGGCAGTTCAAGTTCTCGGTCACAGCCTCCAAAGCCGGAACCGACACGCTCACCATTGCCGCGGCCGGTGTCAGGTCAGTCAAGTCATTCTCGGTCTCGGGTGACCAGTTGTCCTTTGTCGGCGCTCCGGCTGAGGCAACGGTCAGTACCGCTGTACTCCTCACACTCAACCTGCTCAAAGACGGAGTGGCCTTTCCCAACCAGTTGGTCACCCTGACAACCACCCGCGGCACGCTGTCGACCAATTCAGTCACGACCGATGCATCCGGCAGGGCAACGGCGACGATCACCTCGCCCACCGCCGGCATCACCGAAGTCAATGCCAGCAGCGCGAACAACCTGATCGCTACCTCGCGCATCGAGTTCGTCTCAACAAACCCCTCCAAGATCAACCTGCAGGCCAGCCCCTCGACGGTTGCGACCAACACCGCCGGATCGTCGTCCAATTCAAGTCAGCTGATTGCAACCGTCCGCGATGCCGCCGACAACCCGGTCAAAAACTTCCGCGTCAATTTCAGTTTTGTGGCTGACCCGAGCAATGGACGGATCGAGCCGGGCTTTGCCACCACCGACAGTAACGGCACGGCATCGACGGTGTTCATTCCGGGCCCGAATTCAAGCGGCAACAATGCGGTGGTGGTTTCGGCAAACCTGCCGGCCGCCCCCTCGGTGGCCGCGAATCAGGCAACGCTCACTGTTTCGCGCAGCGTGCTGGTCGTACGCATCGGCACAGGCAATGAGATCGAGAAGATCGACACCACCAAGAACGGTATGCCCTATACCGTGATCGTGTCCGATTCGAGTGGCAATCCGGTTAAGGACGTTCTTATCCAGGCGAGCCTGGTACCGCTGCGTTATTTCAAGGGCTTCTATACCTGGGCCGGCACAGCCTGGGCGACGGAGTACACGACCATCCCCGTCCCGCCCGCCTTGGTAGGCGTCACGGTGACCAACCTCTATCAGTGCGCCAATGAGGACACTAACGGCAACGGCCAACTCGACCCGCCTCAAGGCGCTAGGCTGGGCGAAGACGACCCTGGCAACACCATCGGCAATGGTGACGGATTGCTGACACCCGGCAACCCTGCCGTGGTTAGCTTCAATACCGGTTTCGAGAATGGCAAGACGAATGCGCTTGGTTATCTCGACATGCGGATCATCTATCCTCGCGAATTCGCCTCCTGGCTCGAGATGCGTTTGCGGGTAACAGCGGTGGTTGCAGGTACCGAGGGTGCGGCTACTGCCACGTTCATCCTCCCAGGTATTGCCTCCGACTACACCAGCCAGACGGTTGCGCCCCCCGGCATTAACAGCCCTTACGGTCGAGCGTCTTCTTGTAGAAATCCGAACTAAGACCCGACCCGCGACCGACAACCGTTGACCCCAGACACACCCACCGCTGCAAACGGCCCGGCTCCAGACCGGGCCGTTTTTCTTGTCGGCATGATGGGTGCCGGCAAGACCACGATCGGCCGGCGTCTGGCGCGCCGCCTCGGCTGGTCCTTCGTTGATGCCGACCGAGAACTCGAATCGCGCATGGGCGTGTCGATCGCGACCATCTTCGAACTCGAAGGCGAAGAGGGCTTTCGCCGGCGTGAAGTCGCCCTGATCGACGAGCTCACCCAACGGGTCGCGACCGTGCTGGCCACCGGCGGCGGCGCGGTGCTCAACGAGCGCAACCGCGACGTGCTGCACGAGCGTGGCTGCGTGGTCTATCTGCATGCGGCGCCCGGCGATCTGTGGCACCGGCTCAAGCGCGACACGGTTCGCCCGCTGCTGCGCGCGCCCGATCCGCGGGCTCGCATCGAGGCGCTGGTGCTGGCCCGCGATCCGCTCTATCGTGGCACCGCGCACCTGGTCGTCGAGACCGGACGCCAGCCGGTTGATCGGGTGGTGGGTGCGGTGCTCGCGGGTTTGCCCTCATCGATCACCGCTGCCAACCTCGCGCCGCCCGATCTCGCTCCCCCCAGCCTCAACCCGCCTTCTGATGCCAGCCCCGCCGAGAGCCGCCCCAACGATGATTGAACTGACTGTTGCGCTCGGCGAGCGCTCCTACCCGATCCTGATCGGTCGCGGCCTGCTGGCCGACTGCGAGCCGCTGCAGCGACTGGCCGCCGGTCGGCAGGTGGCGATCGTGACCGACAGCAAGGTCGCAACGCTGCATGGTCCTGCGATCAGGCAATTGCTGGCGGGCCATGCGGCCGCGCTCATCGAAGTGGTCATGCCAGCTGGCGAGGTGCACAAAACCTTCGACTCGCTCAACCTGATCTTCGATGCGCTGCTTGAGTCGCGCTTTGATCGCGGTGCACTGCTGGTGGCGGTGGGTGGTGGCGTGGTCGGCGACATGGCGGGTTTTGCGGCGGCGGTCTATCAGCGCGGCATCGACTTCGTTCAGGTGCCCACCACCTTGCTCTCGCAGGTCGATTCGTCAGTCGGCGGCAAGACCGGCATCAATCACCCGCTTGGCAAGAACATGATCGGCGCTTTTCACCAGCCGCGGCTGGTGCTGATCGACGTCGATACCCTGATGACCTTGCCCGAGCGCGAGCTGTCGGCCGGGCTGGCCGAAGTGATCAAGCATGGCGCGATTGCCGATGCCGCTTACTTTGATGCGATCGAGCGCGACATGCCGGCCCTGCGAGACCGCGATCCGCGCGCCCTGATCGATGCGGTGGCGCGCTCCTGCGAGATCAAGGCCTCGGTGGTCGAGCGCGACGAGCGCGAGGGCGGGCTGCGGGCGATCCTGAATTTCGGTCATACCTTCGGCCATGCGATTGAAGCCGGGCTCGGCTATGGCGAGTGGCTGCACGGCGAGGCGGTGGGTGCCGGGATGGTGATGGCGGCCGATCTGTCGCATCGCCTCGGGCTGATCGATGCCGGCGTGCTGCAGCGTCTGCAGGCACTGGTGGTCGCGGCCGGTCTGCCGATGCGCGGCCCGGCCTGGCCCTCGACCCGCTATGTCGAGCTGATGTCGGTCGACAAGAAGGCCGAGCGCGGCACACCGCGTTTCGTGCTGCTCGAGCGGTTGGGTGCTGCGCGTATGCAGCGGGTGCCTGACGAGCCGCTTTTGGCCACACTGGCCGCCTGTACCAGCGTCAGCCCAAGCGCCTGATCACCGCGCATGGAAGACCTGACCACCGCCTCGGGCAAACGACTCGCCCCCTACGCTGCCGATCCTGCGCGCAGCCGCGGTCGCCGGCATCCCGAATCGGCACCGCAGGGTCGCGACGAGTTCCAGCGCGATCGCGATCGCATCGTGCACAGCGCCGCCTTTCGCCGGCTCGAATACAAGACGCAGGTCTTCGTCAACCATGAAGGCGACCTGTTTCGCACGCGGCTGACCCACTCGATCGAGGTCGCCCAGATCGCTCGCACCATCGCCCGGCAATTGCGGCTCAACGAAGATCTGACCGAAGCGATTTCGCTCGCCCACGACCTCGGGCATACCCCCTTCGGCCATGCCGGGCAGGACGCGCTCAACGCGTGCATGCAGCCCTGGGGCGGCTTCGAGCACAACCTGCAGTCGCTGCGCGTGGTCGATGAGCTCGAAGAGCGCTATGGCGACTACGACGGGCTGAACCTGTGTTTCGAGACCCGCGAAGGGGTGCTCAAGCACTGTTCGCTGCCGAATGCCGAGCGGCTTGGCGAGATCGGCCGGCGCTTCATCGAGCGGCGGCGTCCGTCGCTCGAGGCGCAGCTGGCCAATCTTGCCGATCAGATCGCCTACGTGAATCACGATGTCGACGACGGTTTGCGCTCGGGGCTGCTCAAGGTCTCGCAATTGATGGAGGTCGAGCTGTTCGGGCGTCATCACCGGGTGGTGCTCGAGCGATTTCCGCTGGTCGGCGAGCGTCGGCAGGTTTACGAAACCGTGCGGCGGATGATCAACGAGCTGGTACTCGATCTGACCGCCTGCAGTCAGGCCCTGATCGATGCCGCCGCCCCGGGGTCGATTGACGATGTACGGGCGGCGCCTGCGCTGATCGCTTTTTCAGGCGAAGTCGGTGTGCAGTCGCTCGCGCTCAAGCAGTTTCTCTTCGAAAACCTCTATCGGCACTACCGGGTGGTTCGCATGACCTCCAAGGCGGCGCGTGTGGTGGTCGAGCTCTTCGAGGCCTTTGTCGACGACATCCGCCTGCTGCCCGACGAACACAAGCGCAAGGCCGAGCGCGATCGGCACCGTGCGGTCGCCGACTACATCGCCGGCATGACCGATCGCTATGCGATCAAGGAGCATCGCCGGCTGTTCTCGGTCGACGAGACCTGAGCGGATCGCGCGATGGCAAGAGTGCTTCGGCAGGTGGTCGCGGCTCATCCTCACCATGTGATCCAGCGGGGGCACAACCGTCAGCGGGTGTTCGTCGATGACGTCGATCGCGGCCAATACCTTGCCTGGCTGCTCGAGGCGAGCCTGAAGCACGAGGTGGCGGTGCATGCCTATGTCCTGATGGACAACCATGTTCATTTGCTGTGCACACCCGGGCAGGATGAGGCGCTGTCGCAGATGATGCAGACCGTCGGGCGGCGCTATGTTCGCTGGTTCAATCGCCGCCATGCCCGCTCCGGCACCCTGTGGGAGGGGCGCTTTCGCTCGTCGCTGATCGAGACCGATCGCTATCTGATCGCCTGCCAGCGCTACATCGAGACCAATCCGCTGAGGGCCGGCATGGTCGAAGCGGTGACCGATTGGCACTGGTCGAGTCATCGTCACAACGTCGGGTTGCGGCTAGACCCGCTGGTGAAGGCGCATCCGACGATCTGGGCGCTCGGCAACACCCCGTTCGAGCGTGAGTCGGCCTATCGCCGACTCTTCGACGAGTCGATGCTCGAGTCCGAGCTTGATTGGCTGCGCCAAAGGCTGATGGGCGGTAAGCCGGCAGCAAGCACTGACTTTCAACGCAGCCTCGAGGCCAGTCACGGCCTGCGACTCATTCCCCGTCCTGTCGGCCGTCCGGCGAGAAAAAAATCGGGGTCAGATGAACATTAAGCTCGACGAGGGTCAGACCGAAAATTCTCATCTGACCCCGATTTTAATCGAGCGCTTTCCCGAAGGTCGAAAACTCTCATCTGACCCCGATTTTTCCGCTTGAGTGGCTTGTTGCGCTGCACTACTCTTCGAAGTCTTGTATTTCGGAGGTGTGACATGGCGCTGCCCCAGGCTCAGGGTCTCTACGACCCCTCCAACGAGCACGACGCGTGCGGCGTCGGATTCGTCGCTCATATCAAGGGCGCCAGAAGCCACTCGATCGTCCAGCAGGGTCTGCAGATCCTGCTCAACCTCGATCACCGTGGCGCCACCGGCGCCGACGAACTCTTCGGCGACGGCGCCGGCATCCTCATCCAGATTCCCGACGCCTTCTATCGCGCCGAGATGGCCCGCCAGGGCGTGACCCTGCCGCCGCCCGGCGAGTACGGCGTCGGCATGATCTTCCTGCCCAAGGAAAGCGCCTCGCGACTGGCCTGCGAGCAGGAACTCGAGCGCACCGTGCGCGCCGAGGGTCAGCGCGTCTTCGGCTGGCGCGATGTCCCGGTCGACTCGGCCATGCAGATGAGCCCGCTGGTGCGCGAGTCCGAGCCGGTCATCCGCCAGATCTTCATCGGCCGCGGTCGCGACGTCATGGTCCCCGACGCCCTCGAGCGCAAGCTCTACGTCATCCGCAAGACCGCCAGCCACGCGATCAAGAACCTCGGGCTCAAGCACGGCCAGGAATATTTCGTGCCCTCGATGTCGACCCGAACCGTCGTCTACAAGGGCCTGCTGCTGGCCAACCAGGTCGGCAAATACTTCCTCGACCTGCAGTACCCGAGCGTCGTCTCGGCACTCGCCCTGGTCCATCAGCGCTTCTCGACCAACACCTTCCCGGCCTGGGAACTCGCCCATCCCTACCGGATGCTGGCGCACAACGGTGAAATCAACACCGTCAAGGGCAACTACAACTGGATGCGGGCCCGCGAAGGCGTGATGAGCTCGGCGGTGCTCGGCAGCGACCTCAAGAAAATGTTGCCGCTGATCTATCCCGGCCAGTCCGACACTGCCTGCTTCGACAACTGTCTCGAGTTGCTGGTGATGGCGGGTTATCCGCTCGCCCAGGCCATGATGATGATGATCCCCGAGGCCTGGGAGCAGCACACCACGATGGACGCCAACCGGCGTGCCTTCTACGAATATCACGCCGCCATGATGGAGCCCTGGGACGGGCCGGCCGCCATGGCCTTCACCGACGGCCGCCAGATCGGCGCCACCCTCGATCGCAACGGCCTGCGTCCGGCGCGCTACATCGTCACCGATGACGATCTGGTGGTCATGGCCTCCGAGTCGGGCGTGCTGCCCGAGATCACCGATTCGCGCATCGCCAAGAAGTGGCGCCTGCAGCCGGGCAAGATGTTCCTGATCGACCTCGAGCAGGGGCGCATCATCGATGACACCGAACTCAAGGACCAGCTCTCGGCGAGCAAGCCCTACCGCCAATGGATCGAGCGCATCCGCGTCAAGCTCGAGGAAGTTGCCACCAGCGACATCGCCGCGATGCCCGGCAGCGACGAGTCGGCGGCCAACACCACCCGCCCGATCGAGCAGGTCTCGGTCCTCGATCGCCAGCAGGCCTTCGGCTACACCCAGGAGGACATCCGCTTCCTGATGGCGCCGATGGCCCGTGACGGCGAAGAAGCCACCGGCTCGATGGGCAACGACTCGCCGCTGGCTGTGTTGTCTGACAAGAACAAGACGCTCTACAACTATTTCAAACAACTGTTTGCACAGGTCACCAATCCGCCGATCGACCCGATCCGCGAACAGCTGGTGATGTCGCTGGTCTCCTTCATCGGACCCAAGCCGAATCTGCTCGACATCAACAACATCAACCCGCCCCTGCGCCTCGAAGTCAGCCAGCCGGTGCTGTCGGCCGAAGACATGGACCGCATCCGCCATATCGGCCGCTATACCGACAGCAAGTTTCAGAGCTATGAGCTCGACATCTGCTATCCGGTCGAATGGGGCAAGGAAGGCATCGAGGCCAGCCTCGCCTCGCTGTGCGCCAATGCGGTCGATGCGGTCAAAAGCGGCTACAACATCCTGGTGGTCTCCGATCGGCGGGTCGACCGCGGCCATGTGCCGATCCCGGCGCTGCTGGCAACCTCCGCAATTCATCAGCACCTGATCAACACCGGTTTGCGCACCGCGACCGGCCTGGTCGTCGAGACCGGCTCGGCCCGCGAGATCCATCACTTCGCGCTGCTGGCAGGCTTCGGCGCCGAGGCGATCCATCCCTATCTCGCGATGGAAACCCTCACCCAGCTGCATGCCGGTCTGGGCCCCGACCTGTCGGCCGACAAGGCGATCAAGAACTACGTCAAGGCGATCGGCAAGGGTCTGCACAAGATCATGTCGAAGATGGGCATCTCGACCTACATGTCCTATACCGGCGCGCAGATCTTCGAGGCGATCGGCCTCAATCGCGATCTGGTCGACAAGTACTTCAGCGGCACCAGCTCCAATATCGAAGGCATCGGCGTTTTCGAGGTGGCCGAAGAGTCGCTGCGCATGCATCGCTCGGCCTTCGGCAACGATCCGGTGCTCGCCAATGCACTCGAGGCCGGCGGCGAATATGCCTATCGCACCCGCGGCGAAGAGCACATGTGGACGCCGGATGCGATCGCCAAGCTCCAGCATGCGACCAAGTCGGGCAACTTCCAGACCTACAAGGAATACGCCCAGCTGATCAACGACCAGTCGCGCCGTCATATGACGCTGCGCGGGCTCTTCGAGTTCCGGGTCGAGCCCTCGCGTGCCATCCCGATCGACGAGGTCGAGCCGGCCGCCGAGATCGTCAGGCGCTTTGCCACCGGCGCGATGTCGCTCGGGTCGATCTCGACCGAAGCCCATGCCACGCTGGCGGTGGCCATGAACCGCATCGGCGGCAAATCAAACACCGGCGAGGGCGGCGAAGACGAAGGCCGCTATCGCAACGAGTTGCGCGGCATCCCGATCAAGACCGGCGACACCATGGCCAGCCTCCTCGGCCCCGAGGCGGTCGAGCAGGACATCCCGCTGATGGCCGGCGATTCGCTGCGCTCGCGCATCAAGCAGGTCGCCTCCGGTCGATTCGGTGTGACCGCCGAATACCTGATCAGTGCCGATCAGATCCAGATCAAGATGGCCCAGGGCGCCAAGCCCGGCGAGGGCGGGCAGCTGCCCGGCCACAAGGTGTCCGACTACATCGCGCGGCTGCGGTTTTCGGTGCCCGGCGTCGGCCTGATTTCGCCGCCGCCGCATCACGACATCTACTCCATCGAGGACCTGGCGCAGCTGATTCACGACCTGAAAAACTGCAATCCGCGGGCATCGATCTCGGTCAAGCTGGTGTCTGAAGTGGGTGTCGGCACGGTGGCCGCAGGTGTGGCCAAAGCCAAGTCCGATCACATCACCATCGCCGGCCACGACGGCGGCACCGGCGCATCGCCCTGGTCCTCGATCAAGCATGCCGGTTCGCCCTGGGAGCTGGGCCTGGCCGAGACGCAGCAGACACTGGTGCTCAACCGTCTGCGTGGGCGCGTGCGCCTGCAGGCCGACGGCCAGATGAAGACAGGTCGCGATGTCGTGATCGGCGCGATTCTGGGCGCCGATGAATTCGGCTTCGCCACCGCGCCGCTGGTGGTCGAGGGCTGCATCATGATGCGCAAATGCCACCTCAACACCTGCCCGGTGGGCGTGGCCACGCAAGACCCGGTGCTGCGCCGCAAGTTTGCCGGCAAGCCGGAATACGTCGTCAACTACTTCTTCTTCGTGGCCGAAGAAGCACGCGCCCTGATGGCGCAACTCGGCATCCGCCGCTTCGACGACCTGATCGGCGCCACCCACCTGCTCGATACCCGTGCCGGCATTGCCCACTGGAAAGCGCGTGGCCTCGACTTCTCGCGCATCTTCCATTCGCCGGCCATGCCGGCCGATGTGGCGCGCTATGCGGTCAGCACGCAAGACCACGGTCTTGATCGGGCGCTCGATCATCAGCTGATCGAGAAGTCGGCCAAAGCGCTCGAGAAGGGTGAGTCGGTCAGCTTCATCCTGCCGATCCGCAACGTCAACCGCACCGTGGGCGCCATGCTCTCGGGTGAGGTCGCCCGCCGCTATACCCATGCCGGCCTGCCCGACGACACCATCCATGCGCAGTTCAACGGCACGGCCGGCCAGAGCTTTGCGGCTTTCCTGGCCCGTGGCATTACCTTCGACCTGGTGGGCGAGGCCAACGACTATGTCGGCAAGGGGCTGTCGGGCGGCTGCGTCATCGTTCGATGCGCCAATGATTTCCGCGGCTACGGCCCCGAGCACATCATCGTCGGCAATACCGTGCTCTATGGCTCCACCGAAGGCGAGGCCTACTTCAACGGCGTGGCCGGCGAGCGCTTCGCGGTGCGCAATTCGGGCGCGATGGCGGTGGTCGAAGGCACCGGCGACCATGGCTGCGAATACATGACCGGGGGAACCGTCGTGGTCCTCGGTGGCACCGGTCGCAACTTTGCGGCCGGCATGTCGGGTGGCGTGGCCTATGTCTGGGACGACGACGGCGAGTTCCATCGCCGCTGCAACCCGGCCATGGTCAGCCTTGAGCCGGTCATGAGCACCGCCGAACAGCAGGCCAAAGTCCCGACCGGTATCTGGCATGCGGTGCGCCGCGGCGGCCAGGGCGAGACCGACGAGGTGATCCTCAAGCGCCTGGTCGAGACGCATTTCAAGTTCACCGGCAGCATCCGGGCCCGCGAGATCCTGTCCGACTGGGCCAACCAGCGCGCCCGGTTCGTCAAGGTCTTCCCGAACGAATACCGGCGTGCGCTGGGCGAGATGGCAGCCGCCGCTGCCAAGACCAGTGCCAGCAGTCAGCCGGCCTGAGTCGAAACGTCGCCGACACGTCACGCATCACCACTCAGCACACCACTTCGCAACGAGAGCCGAGCATATGGGCAAGGTCACAGGATTCCTCGAGTTTCAGCGCCTGAACGAGGCAAGCGAACCCGCACCCGAGCGGCTGCGCCACTGGCGCGAATTCGTGCTGCACCTTGACGACGCGGCAGCCGCCAAGCAGGGTGCCCGCTGCATGGACTGCGGCATCCCGTTCTGCCAGAACGGCTGCCCGGTCAACAACATCATTCCCGACTGGAACGACCTGGTGTTTCGCCAGGATTGGCGCCAGGCGATCGATGTCCTGCACTCGACCAACAACTTTCCCGAGTTCACCGGCCGCGTCTGCCCGGCGCCCTGCGAGGCGGCCTGCACGCTCAACATCAACAGCGAAGCGGTCGGCATCAAGTCGATCGAGCACGCCATCATCGACAAGGCCTGGGAGCAGGGCTGGGTGGTGCCGCAGCCGCCTTCGGTTCGCACCGGCAAGTCGGTCGCGGTGATCGGCTCAGGGCCGGCCGGCATGGCGGCGGCGCAGCAGCTCGCCCGCGCCGGCCACGAGGTGACGCTCTTCGAGAAGAACGACCGCATCGGTGGCCTGCTGCGCTACGGCATTCCCGATTTCAAGATGGAGAAGTCGCACATCGACCGGCGCGTTGAGCAGATGAAGGCCGAGGGCGTGACATTCCGGACCGGCGTGTTCGTCGGCAAGCAGCCGCTCACCGATCGCATCACCAATCTGGCCAGCGAAACGATCAGTCCCGAGACCCTGATGGATCAGTTCGATGCCGTCCTGCTCACCGGCGGCGCCGAGCAGCCTCGCGACCTGCCGGTGCC
>CAMCXH010000072.1 GCA_945883285.1 Bordetella parapertussis
CGTTTTCGGGCCGCAACAGGCTGCAGGTGGCATAGACCAGCGCCCCGCCCGGCTTGACCAGCCTTGCCGCCGACTCGAGGATCGAGGTCTGAAGCCGACTCAATTCGTCAATCGACTCCGGCTGAAGGCGCCACTTCAATTCGGGGTTGCGCCTCAGCGTGCCGGTGCCGCTGCAGGGCGCATCGACCAGCACCAGGTCGGCGCGAGCCGACAGGCGCTTGAGCTTGGGGTCGTTTTCGGTATCGATGCCAAAAGGCTGGACATTGCTCGCCCCGGAGCGAGACAACCTTGGCTTGAGCCTTTGCAGGCGCGCGCCAGAGACATCGCAGGCGAAAATCTGGCCGGTCGATCTCATGGCAGCGGCCATCGCCAGCGTCTTGCCGCCCGCGCCCGCGCAAAAATCGACCACTGTCTGACCGCGTCGCGGCTCGGCGAACTCCACCAGCCGCTGACTGCCGGCATCCTGGACCTCGAACCAGCCCTTCTCGAAAACATCGAGCCGCTCGATCGCCGGCTTGCCGACCAGGCGCACCGCGGTGGCCGGCTCGGCCAGAGCCTCGGCCGCGAGGCCCTGCGCAGACAGCGCGCTCAGCAGTGACTTGCGATCGGTCTTGATCAGATTGACCCGCAAATCGAACGATGCCGGCCCCAGCAGCACCTGCCCGAGCTTCTCAAGGGCATCGACCGGGTCAGCCTCCCCCTGCCGCGTCAACTGATCCAGCAACTCGGCGTGGAGCCAGTCGGGCAGGCTGAGCCTGACTGCCTGCGACAGCGATGACGGGTCGGCAGCGAGCAACCTGCGAACCGCCAGCAAACTGTCAGGCGGAAGATCGAAGGCGGCGAGCACCTGCTCGCCGAACCGCGCGGCCAGCGAGAGCACCATCAGGCGCCGGGGCAGCGAGCCTCTCAGGCCGTCGGCGAAATGGCTGTAAAGACGCCGGTTTCGAAGGATGTCGAAGGCGGTTTCGGCAATCACGCCGCGGTCGCGCCGCCCGAGCTTTTCGTGGCTGCGGAAATAGCTTCGCAATGCCAGATCGGCCGGCCCTTCGAGGCGCAGGACCAGCGCCAGAGCCCCCTCGATCGACTCGAGCAGGAAACTGGTGAGGCGCGGCGCATCGGCAGTCGCCTCAGGCGGGCTGATGTCAGCGGGAAGGGAATCGGTCATGGTCGTGCCTGGCCTGCAAAAGTGCCGACAAATGCGCCGGCAGCGCGTTGTCCAGAATCAGCCGACAGCGAATTGTCGACAAGCAGCCGTTGTGCATCATCGATGCCCTCAACCAGCACACGTCCCTGATGCAGTCGCACTCGCCCCTCGACTATCCATCGAACCGCGCGCGGCAACAGCGTGTGCTCCAGACGCAGCACCCGCGCGGCCAGCGTCGCCGCGTCGTCGCCCTCGAGCACCGGCACCACGGCCTGCGCAATGATCGGACCATGGTCGAGCGCGGGCGTCACCAGGTGCACGCTCGCGCCATGAAGGCGAACCCCGGCAGCCAGTGCACGGGCATGGGTATCGAGTCCGGCGAAGGCCGGCAGCAGCGATGGATGAATATTGATCAGCCGCCCGGCGAAATGCTGAACGAAACGATCGGTGAGGATGCGCATGAAACCGGCGAGTACGACCAGATCAACCTCCAGTGCATCGAGCCGCTCGACCAGCGCGGCGTCGAAGGCCTCACGGCTGGCGAATGCCGACGATTCAAGCATCTCGACCGGCAGCCCCATCGCCTGGGCACGCGCAATCCCCGGCGCATCGGGGCGACTGGCGATGACCACCGCGACCTGCGCCGGCCAGTGCTCGTCGCGGCAGGTTGCGGCCAGGCTCGCCATGTTGCTGCCGTGGCCGGAGATCAGAATTGCCAGTTTCGTCGCTTTCTGCTGCATAGGAGGGCGCGAGTCTAGCATCGCCCGACGGCCCGGCCTGCGTGAATGCTTTAGAATCAAACGCTTTTCCGCGCGTTTTAGAGCCCCTTTTCATGCAGGTCTTCCGAAGCCTTCCGCCGCCGTCCGAGCGCCGACCGTGCGCGCTGACCATCGGCAACTTCGATGGCGTGCACCGCGGCCATCGGCGCCTGATCGAGCGGCTCACCGAACTGGCTGCCCCGCTGGCGCTGCCGCGTTGTGTATTGACCTTCGAGCCTCATCCGCGGGAGTTTTTCGCGACCCGTCGCGCCGGCTTTCAGGCCCCCAAGCGCATTGCCACCCTTCGCGACAAGCTGCAGGCATTGGCAGGCGCTGGCATCGACCGCACCTGCGTGGTCCACTTCAACGATCGCTTTGCCGCGCTCGAACCCGAGGCCTTCATCGAACGGATTCTGGTGGAAGGCCTCCAGACGCGCCTCCTTTTGATCGGCGACGACTTCCGCTTCGGTGCTCAGCGCCGCGGCGACTTCGCCACGCTCGAGGCGGCGGCATCGCGCTACGGTTTTACGCTGCACCGGATGCCGACCGTGGCGCAAGACGGGCTGCGGATCTCCAGCTCGGCCGTGCGCGCCGCCCTCGATCAGGGCGACCTTGCCGGCACCGAGCGTTTGCTCGGGCGACCCTATTCGATCTCAGGCCATGTGGTCCACGGCCGAAAGCTCGGCCGTGAGCTCGGCTTTCCGACGCTCAATCTGCGCATCGCACACGGGCGACCCGCTCTGGCCGGCATTTTTGTCGTTCGCGTCCATGGCCTGGCCGATCAGCCGCTGCCCGGTGTTGCGAGCCTGGGCACCCGACCGGCGGTCGAAACCGGCGGCGCGCCCCTGCTCGAAACCCATCTGCTCGACTGGCAGGGCAACGCCTATGGCCGACTGATCCAGGTCGATTTTTTGCGCAAGCTGCGCGATGAGGCGAATTACGACACCCTCGATGCGCTGGTCGCGCAGATCCATCTCGATGCCGACCAGGCCCGCGCCCACTTTCGCGACGCTGGCGCAACAGCGCCACCGGTGCCCGGCAGCGATCCGGCGCTTTGACCCTCTCTCCGAGCAAGACACCCATGTCCCAAGCACCACAATCGTCTGATACGCCGACGTCTCCCGAGGCAGGCGGCGCAACGCCCGACTACCGGAAAACGCTCAATCTGCCCGACACGCCCTTCCCGATGCGCGGAGACCTCGCCAAACGAGAGCCGAAATGGGTGGCGCAATGGCAGGAAACCGGCGTCTACAAGCGGATTCGTGCCTTCAGCAAAGGCCGGCCCCTCTTCGTTCTGCACGACGGCCCGCCCTATGCCAACGGCGACATCCATATCGGCCACGCGGTCAACAAGATCCTGAAAGACATGGTGGTGAAGTGCCGCAACATGGCCGGCTTTGATGCCCGCTATGTCCCGGGCTGGGACTGCCACGGCATGCCGATCGAAATCCAGATCGAAAAGAAGTTCGGTCGTGGGCTGGCGCCGCAAGACGTCCTGGCCAAGTCGCGCGCCTATGCCACCGAGCAGATCGAGCGGCAGAAAAAAGATTTTCTCAGGCTCGGTGTGCTCGGCGAGTTTGACAACCCCTACATGACGATGGCGCCGAGCAACGAGGCCAACGAGCTTCGGGTGCTGGGCAAGATACTGGAAGCCGGTTTCGTGTTCCGCGGTCTCAAGCCGGTCAACTGGTGCTTCGATTGCGGCTCGGCGCTGGCCGAGGCCGAAGTCGAATACCAGGACAAGACCGATGTAGCGGTTGATGTGGGCTTTGCCTTCACCGACCGCGAGCGGCTGGCCCGCGCCTTCGGCCTGGCCGCGCTGCCCGATGTGCCCGGCTGGGCAGTGATCTGGACCACCACCCCCTGGACGCTGCCGGCCAATCAGGCGCTCAATCTGCATCCCGATTTCGAGTACTCACTGGTCTCGACCGAACGCAATGGCGCGCCGGCGCTGCTGCTGATGGCCAAGGAGCGGGTCGAGACCTGCCTGGCTTCGTGGGGCCTGCAGGGCTCAATCATGGCCACCTGCACCGGCCGCGATCTCGAACTGCAGGCCTTCCACCACCCCTTCTATGACCGGCTCTCGCCGGTCTATCTCGGCGACTACGTCACGCTCGATGCCGGCACTGGCATCGTCCATTCCTCACCCGCCTATGGCGTCGAAGACTTCCTGTCGTGCAAGCGCTATGGCATGAAGGATGACGACATTCTCAATCCGGTGATGGGTGACGGCCGTTATGCCGCATCGCTGCCGCGCTTTGGTGGCATGAAAATCTGGGAAGCCAATCCCCTGATCGTCGAGGCCATGCGCGACGCCGGCACCCTGGTGCGTGCAGAAAAGTTCGTCCACAGCTATATGCACTGCTGGCGGCACAAGACGCCGATCATCTATCGGGCCACCAACCAGTGGTTCGCCGGCATGGATGTCGAGCCAGCCTCAGGCAAGACCCTGCGCACCCTCGCACTTGCCGCCATCGAGGCGACCGACTTCTATCCGCGCTGGGGTCAGGCCCGACTGCACGCGATGATCGCCAACCGGCCCGACTGGACCCTGTCGCGTCAGCGGCAATGGGGCGTGCCGATGGCCTTTTTCATTCATCGCGAGACCGGCCAGCTGCATCCGCGCACACCCGAGCTGCTCGAGCAGGTCGCACAGCGCATCGAGCGCGGCGGCATCGAGGTCTGGCACACGCTCGATCCGCGCGAACTGCTCGGCGATGACGCCGACATCTATGAGAAGAACCGCGACACGCTCGATGTCTGGTTCGACTCCGGCTCGACCCACCAGACCGTGCTGCGCGGCACACACGCCGAGCAATCGAGCTTTCCGGCCGACCTCTATCTCGAAGGCAGCGACCAGCATCGCGGCTGGTTCCATTCTTCGCTGCTGACTTCCTGCATGCTCAACGGCGTGGCGCCCTACAAGGCGCTGCTGACCCACGGCTTTGTCATCGACGGCAAGGGCCGCAAGATGAGCAAATCCGAGGGCAATGTGATCGCGCCGCAAAAGGTCTCCGACTCGCTGGGCGCCGAGATCCTGCGCTTGTGGGTGGCCTCCAATGACTACTCGGGCGAGTTGTCGCTGTCCGATGAAATTCTCAAGCGCGTGGTCGAGGCCTACCGCCGCATCCGCAACACGCTGCGATTCCTGATGGCCAACCTGGCCGATTTCAACGTCGACGACCATGCGGTGGCGATCGACCAGCTTTTCGAAGTCGACCGTTATGCGATCGCTCTGGCCGCGCAGCGCCAGGCCGAAATCTTGGCGGCTTATGGCCGCTTCGAGTTCCAGCCGGTGGTCGCCGGCCTGCAGGTCTTCTGTTCGGAAGACCTCGGCGGCTTCTATCTCGACGTGCTCAAGGATCGGCTCTACACAACACGAGCCGATTCGGTGTCGCGCCGCTCTGCACAGACCGCGCTGTGGCATGTGACGCAGTCGCTGGTGCGGGCGATGGCGCCGATTCTGTCGTTTACCGCAGAAGAAGCCTGGCTGCTGCTCGATCCGCGGGCCTTTGCCCAGGAGGGCGAGACGGTCTTCACCCAGACCTGGCATGTCTTTCCCGACATCGACGATGCCGATGCGCTGCTGGCCAAATGGACGCGGCTGCGCGCCTGGCGTGGTGAGGTGACCCGTGCGATCGAAACCGTGCGCGCCACCGGTGCGATCGGCTCGTCGCTGCAGGCCGAGATCGATGTCGCCGCCAGCGGTGTGCTCTTCGAAGACCTCGCCAGCCTGGGCAACGATCTGCGCTTCGTGCTGATCACCTCGGCCGCAAGGCTGCGCGAGGCCGAGCAGGCTGACGATGCCCAAGCCGCCACAATCGGCCTGATCAGCGTCACGCCGAGCCCGCACACCAAGTGCGAGCGCTGCTGGCACTGGCGCGACGATACCGGTGCCGACAAGTCCTGGCCGCTGCTGTGCGGGCGTTGCGTGCAGAACCTGCACGGCGACGGCGAGCCGCGTCACTTCGCCTGAGCGCTGGCATGGCACGCGCAAACACTTCATCGGGCAAGGCAAGCACCAGAGCATCGTCACGATCAGGCCGAGGCAATCGCCCCGGGCTGCTTGCCTGGCTGGTGCTGTCCGGCGTCATCATGCTCGCCGATCAGCTCACCAAGCTGCTGATCCTCGAGCGCTTTGCCTTCGCCGAGCGATATGCCGTCCTGCCCGGCTACTTCGACCTCACCCTGGTCTTCAACACCGGCGCGGCCTTCAGCTTTCTGGCTGATGCCGGTGGCTGGCAACGATGGTTTTTCCTCGCAATCGGGGTCGGCGCGTCGGCCTTCATCCTTTACCTGCTGGCCCGCCATAGCTCGCAAAAGCTGTTCAGCCTGGCACTCGCACTGATTCTGGGTGGCGCGGTCGGCAATCTCATCGATCGCCTGGCCCGCGGCAAGGTGGTCGACTTTCTGCTTGCCCACTGGCAGGAGCGGTGGTTTTTCCCGGCCTTCAACGTCGCCGATGCCGCGATCACCGTCGGGGCGGTGCTGCTCGTCCTTGACGAACTGCTGCGTGTCGGCAAGAGTCGATAAATGAGCTCCTCACCGATTTCCCCGCCCTCGCTGATCCCCGCTGACACGCTGGCCGCTGCGGCCGACACCGGCGAACTGAGCGGGCGGCACCTCCTGCTCGGCGTGACCGGCGGCGTGGCCGCCTTCAAGGCCTGCGAACTGGCCCGCGAACTGCAAAGGCGCGGCGCCACCGTGCAGGTGGTGATGACCGAGGCCGCCACCCGCTTCATTGGCACTGCCACCTTCCAGGCACTCACCGGCCGACCGGTTTATACCGATGCCTGGGATACCCGCATCGCCAACGGCATGCCGCATATCGACCTGTCACGTGGGGCCGATGCAATTCTGGTGGCACCTGCCACCGCCGACTTCATGGCCAAGGTGGTTCACGGGCTGGCCGACGATCTGCTCTCGACACTCGTGCTGGCGCGCGATGTGCCGCTGCTGATGGCGCCAGCCATGAACCGCCAGATGTGGGCCGCCGCACCCACCCGGC
Source organism: Bordetella parapertussis (assembly GCA_945883285.1). Lineage (GTDB taxonomy): Bacteria > Pseudomonadota > Gammaproteobacteria > Burkholderiales > Burkholderiaceae_E > UBA4615. Next base: position 6,911 of record CAMCXH010000072.1, read on the forward strand.
GCAATGCGGCGCAATTGCAGGCCGACGGCGTGACGCTGCTGGGGCCTGGCGCCGGCGAACAGGCCTGCGGCGAGACCGGTGACGGCCGGATGCTCGAAGCCCAGCAACTGGTCGAAGCGACCATCGCCTTTTTCGTGCCCAAGCTGCTTGGCGGCCGACGGGTACTGGTGAGCGCCGGCCCGACCTTCGAGCCGATCGACCCGGTGCGCGGCATCACCAATCTGTCGTCGGGCAAGATGGGCTACGCGATTGCACGCGCCTGCAGGCATGCCGGTGCACAGGTGGTTCTGGTGTCCGGCCCGACCGCACTCGCCGCCCCCGATGGCGTGCGACGCGTCGATGTGCGCAGCGCCCACGACATGCTGCATGCAGTGCAGGCCGAGTTGGCCGGCCAGGATGTCTTCATTTCGGTGGCTGCTGTGGCCGACTGGAACATCGCCAACGCCTCCGATCACAAGCTGAAAAAGACCGAAGGCGGCGGCGGGCCGACGCTCGAATTCGCGCAGAACCCCGACATCCTGGCCACGATTGCTGCCATGCCCGGCGGCCCCTATTGCGTCGGCTTTGCCGCCGAGACCGAAGACCTCGAGGCCAATGCGCAGGAAAAGCGGCGTCGCAAGGGCGTGCCGCTTCTGATCGGCAACCTCGGGCAAGCCACCTTCGGGCGTGACGACAACGAATTGCTGGTCATCGATGCACAGGGCAGCACGCGCCTGCCCAAAGCCAGCAAGACTTCGCTCGCCGCCAGTCTGGTGGGTGAAATCGCCCGGCGCCTGCCGCAGGCGCGCTGCTGATGGCCGCCATGCAGCGCCCGCCAGGCGGCGCAGTCGGCCGCGCAGTGCCCACGGATTCTGCGCACAGCGGCATGCCCGCGGTTCTGACTCAGGGGCCTGATACCGCCACGATTGGCCAAGCGCCCTATGACGGCAACTTCGCCCTGCTGCTCGAAATCGCGAGCCTGGCGTCATCGCATCGCATGAAGGCCACCGCCATGGTGTCGCCCGCGGTTGCCGCGCAGCCGCTTGATGTGAGACCGCTTGATGTGAGACCGCTTGAAATCAGGTCGGTTGATAGAGATGCCGGTAGCGAGCCTCGGCGTCTGCCCGACCCGAAACAGGTCGAGCGGATCGGACGCCTTGTGTTTCTGGTGGTGGCCGCGATCATCGGCACTCAGATACTCAAGTCGGTACTCGGGCTGAGCCTCGAAGACGCCCTGCCGCTGCTGGTGCTGGCTGGGATCGCATTCGCGGTGTTCCGCAAGCGCCGCGGGCCACCTCAGCGCTGATCGGTCGACTTGCCGCAGTCGCCGCACACAAGGCTGGCATCGCTTCGAAACCCGTCCTTACGCGTGGCTGCGCGAGTTCAGACCGATCACCGAATGCGTGGCAATTGAGACCAGCGTGCAGCCGAGCACCGCCAGGATCGGCAGCAGCACGGCCTCTCGCACTCCGACCGCTGCAATCGCCTGCCCCATGATCAGCGCGCCAAGCGGCCCGCCGCCAGTGGTCATCAGGGTGAGCGCGGCCATGATTCGAGACTGATGTGTGGCCGGTGCCTGTTCCTGCATGATCGTACGGCTCATGGTCATCGCCACACCTGCACTCACCCCCCACAGGAAGATGCACAGGTAGAACTGTTCAAGGGATACACCAAGACTGATCGGCACCAGTGCCGCGCAGGCGGTGACCTGCGTGATGAGCAATGCACGACCGGGTTGGCGGACCCCGCCGCGCTGGGTGAGCCAGGCGATGCTCAGCAGCGTGCCTGCTGCGAACATCACATAAGCCGTGGCGATGTCTTGCGCGCCACCGTGGTAAAGATCGCGCACGGCCAGCGGCATCAGCACCAGAAGAAAGCCCCCGAAGAACACGCCCATGCCGATACTGATCACATAGTTGGCCCGCAGCACCGGAGTACTGGCGATCATTCGCAGACCCGCGCCGAGTTCGGTGAGGATCGGGCCTCTTGACGTTGTCTGGGGCGCGCGCCCACCCGGCAGGCGCGAGGCCACAAAGATGCCTGCAGCAGCGATCGCCGCCTGCAGCAGCAACACGCTGACCGCACCAAAGCGGGCTGCCTGTCCGGCAATGGTCTGGCCCACCATCTGCGACGCAAACTGCATGCCGATCGCCAGCCCGACCAATCGCTGAATGTTTGTCCCCGCGACCCTTCTTAGCAGACCATCGCGCGAGGGCAACGAAAAGGCGCCGACCACACCCCAGACCACTGCATAGAGCAAGGTGCTGGCCTCGCCGGCGATGCCGTTCCAGACAAGCATTGCGAGCAGGAGCGGCATCACCAGACCGATGCCCTGCAGGGTCATCAACCAGCGTCGATTATCGACCCGATCGGCCAACCATCCGCCCAGCAGCAAGAACAGCAACAGCGGCAATTGCCCGACCATCTGCGTGAAGCCGAAGCTGCCCGGCGACTGATTGAGCTCGATTGCCATCAGATAGGGCAGCATCACCATCTGGATCCCGTTGGGGACCATGTAGGTGGCAACGCTGGCCAGGAACCAGGCTACGGGAAAGCTTTGCGGCGATCGGCTCAAGAAAAAAGCCTTTTTTTCTGGTGGTCAGGATGGCAGAGCATGCCGGGAGATGAGTCGCGAGCGTAATCCCGGGCAAAGACCCACGCACAACTGTCTTGTCGTCTCTGTGAAAAAGTTCCGCCGCTTTCTGTGAAACGCTAATTCGAAAGGCTGAAAGCTCAGCCTGTTTCAAGCGCCGAACCGGTGCGCAGCCGCAATTGCAAGCCCTCCTCAATCAGTCGCGTGAGGCTTGTGCGTTCGCGCAAATTGATGGCCCTTCGCGAAGCAGACGCGCCAGGCGGCTGACCCGCAAGCAGCCACCCCGGCGCTACCGGCCGACTTCAGCGATCAACACCTGTCGAGCCAAAGCCCCCTGCCCCGCGATCGCTGGGCGCAGAGAACTCATCGACCACAACAAAGTCAGGGCGAACCACCGGCAAAAAGAGCATCTGCGCAATGCGATCGCCAGGATTGATGGTGATGTCCAGTGGGGAGCCGGCAGGGTTCCGGTTCCAGGCGCTGATGAAGCACTGAGCGGTGTAGTCGGCATCGATCAGCCCGGCGCTGTTCCCCAGGACCAGCCCCTTCTTGTGCCCCAGGCCCGATCGCGGAAGGATGACCGCGCACAGGTTGACCGAATTCATATGCAGCGCAATCCCGGTGGGGATCAGGATTGCAGGCTCCTGGGGCTTGAGCGTGAGCGGCACGTCGATACAGGCCATCAGGTCGATGGCCGCAGCAAGCGCTGTCTGGTACTGGGGCAGCCCCCATTCCCGGAGACGCTGATCGAGGATCTTGATCTCGATGGAAGCGTTCATGCTCAGCCCCCCCGAGCCTGCTCAACCAGCCCATCGAGCTTGCGGGCGTCGGTCACGAAGGCCCGGATGCCCTCGGCAAGTTTGTCGCTGGCCATCGCGTCTTCATTCAGCTCGAAGCGAAACCGCGGCTCATCGAATGACACCGGTTCGAGCACCGCCTTGCGGGCCGATGCCGCATCGAGCCTGGGCTCGACGGTCGTCTCGAGCGCCCGCAACTGCTCGAGCAGTTCGGGGCTGATGGTGAGCAGATCGCAGCCGGCCAGCGCCAGGATCTGACCGACATTGCGAAAACTGGCGCCCATGACTTCGGTGGCAAAACCGAATCGCTTGAAGTGGGTATAGATGCGCCGCACCGAAGCCACGCCCGGATCGGTCTCGCCGCTGTAATCGACGCCGTCGCGCTTGCGATACCAGTCGTAGATCCGGCCCACGAAGGGTGAAATCAGGGTGACGCCGGCCTGAGCGCAGGCCACCGCCTGCCCGAAACCGAAGAGCAGCGTCAGATTGCAGTGAATGCCGTCGCGCTCGAGCTGCTCGGCCGCACGGATGCCTTCCCAGGTGGCCGCCACCTTGACCAGCACCCGCTCGGGGCCGATGCCGGCCTCGCGATAGCGATCGATGATCCGGTGCCCCCGCGCGATCGTGGCCTCGGTATCGAAGGACAGTCGTGCATCAACCTCGGTCGAGACCCGGCCCGGGATGATCTTGAGGATCTCGCAGCCAAAGCGCACCAGCAGCCGGTCGATCAGCAGGTCGACCGGCTCGCCGCGATGCTCGGCAACCGTGGCATCGAGCAGCCCCCGATACTGCGGCAGGCCGACCGCTTTGAGGATCAGCGTCGGGTTGGTGGTGGCATCGCGGGGCGCATACGCCCGCATGGCATTGAAGTCGCCGGTATCGGCAACCACGGTGGTCAGAGTCTTGAGCTGGTCGAGCGCGTTCATGGCAGTCCTGAAAAGAGGCTCAATGTTAGCCGCACAGGCCTACCATTTGATCTGGATCAAGTCGAAGGCGGCTAAGCCGGCGCATTGTTGGGGCGAGAGGGCCCTGCCAGGCTCCCGAACCCCATCCATCAGGAGCGATCATGAGCCACGGCTACAAGACAATCCTCGTTCACTACGACTCGACACCGCGCGCGGCCAAGCGACTGGCGCTGGCCAGCCGCATCGCCGACGAGTTCGAAGCCCATCTGGTCGCGGTCTACAGCATCGTGTCGCCGCTCTACAGCGAGCCCTTTGTGGCCGACGGCGGCGCCTTCGTCGCGCAGGAGCTGCTGCGCTTTCAGGAGCGCAAGGACGCCAGTGCCAAGATCAGCTTCGAGCAGACCGTGGGGCGCATGGGCCGCAAGGTCGAATGGCGCACCAGTGTCGGCGACCCGGCAGCGGTCATCAACGAACAGGCCCGCTATGCCGACCTGGTCGTGCTCGGACAGTACGACCGCAATGATGTCAACGACGTCACCCCGGACTTTATCGGCCGGGTGCTGATGGGATCGGGCAGACCGACGCTCATCGTGCCCTTCGCCGGCGAGTTCACCGCCATGCCCTCGCGTCCAATGATTGCCTGGAATGCCAGCCGCGAGGCCGCCCACGCAGTCACCGAGGCGCTGCCGCTGCTGCAGCGCGCCAAAGACGTGCAAATCGCGGTCTTCAATGCGCGCGCGGGACGGGGCGGACATGGTGATGTGCCGGGCGCCGATCTGGCGACGTTTCTTGCCCGTCACGGCGTGAAATCAACCGTCTCGTCCTCGGGCGTCAGCGATGTCGATACCGGCAACCAGATCCTGTCGCGGGCGGCCGATTTTCAGTCCGACCTGATCGTGATGGGCGGCTACGGACATTCGCGGGCCTACGAATTCGTGGTGGGCGGCTCGACCCGCACCCTGCTCGAATCGATGACCGCGCCGGTGCTGTTGTCGCACTGATCGAACTGATCGAACTGATCGCGCTGATCGCGCTGATCGCGCTGATCGCGCTGATCGCGCTGATCGCGCGGTCGGGCGCGTCCGGCAAGAGACACTCGGTCGGATGCCGGCATGGATGAAACCCTGCTCAGGGCGGTCAAGCTCTTCGGCACGAGCATGGCCCTCGGCTTGCTGATCGGTCTGGAGCGCGAGCGCAAGGCCGATTCGCGCGGCATTCGAACCTTCGGGCTGGTCAGCCTGCTCGGCACCATGGTCGCCACCCTTGCTTCGCTGCTGGCCATGCCGCAGCTGGTGGCGGTCGGCGTCGCGATGCTCGGGCTGATCGCCATCGCCGCATACTGGGGTGAAGGACGCGCTCCAGGGCGGGGTGAAGGTGGCGGTGAGGCGCCGACCACCTCAGTGATCGCCATGATCCTGACCGGCTGCCTCGGCATTCTGTGCGGCCTTGAGCAGGAGCGGTTGGCGGTGGCGCTGGGCATCGTGATCGTCAGCCTGCTTTACTTCAAGGGCGAGCTGCGCGGCATCGCCGGAAGAATCGGCCGGGCCGACCTGATCCCGGTGCTGCAGTTCGGCGCGCTGACATTCATCGTGCTGCCGCTGTTGCCCGACCAGGCCTATGGCCGGTATGGCTCGCTCAATCCGCATGAAATCTGGCTGACCATCGTACTGGTGTCGGGTGTCGGGCTGGTCGGATACCTCACGCTGCGATTCGCCGGTCAGCGCTTCGGCATGCCCCTTGCCGCCATCGCAGGCGGCCTGGTTTCCTCGACCGCCACCACGCTGGTCTTTGCACGCAGCAGTGACACCAGCCCGGGCAACGCGGCCATCCGCTCGATGATGGTGATGCTCGCGAATCTGACGATGCTGATCCGCCTGGCGATCATGGCCGCGATCATTCGTCCCGATCTGCTCCGTCCGATCGCCCCAGTCATGGGCAGCACCGCCGCAGCCGGCCTGCTATGGGCGGCATGGCTGCAACGGCGACTGGCCAAGACCGGCGCGGTACCGTTGCCGGTGGTGCAGAACCCCACCCAGCTGCGCGTCGCGCTGCTTTTCGGACTGGCCTACGCTGTGGTGTCGCTGCTTGCGGCCTGGGCAGCCGCCGAGGTCGGAGGCAGCGCCCTCTATATCGTGGCCGCCATCAGCGGCCTCACCGACGTCGATGCCATCGCCCTGTCAGCGTTTCGACTCGAAGCCGCCGGACGCATCGACGCCGGCGCAGCAGTCATGGCGATTGCGATTGGGGTCATCGCCAATCTGGTGCTCAAGACCGTGATGGTCTTTACCGTCGGGACGCGCGAACTCGCCTGGCTGTGTGCGACCGGCTTTGCGGCCATGGCCATGGTTCTCGCCGGCACCGCGATCCTGCACTGAACGCGCCGGGCCACAAAGGACCGCGGCGGACCGCACGTCCGGGGTGCATCAGGCGCGTCACCCTCCGAATCGCGATCAGCCGCGGGCGGCAAGCGCCTTGGCGCGAATCTCATCGAGGGTCTGACCGGCGGTGATCGCCTGCTGATCAATCACCAGCTCGATCAGCGCAGGCACACCCGCCTCGCGGGCGCGTGCGAAGGCCGCAGCAAACTGCGAAGTCTCGGTAACACGCTCGGCATGACAGCCATAAGCCTTGGCGAGCATCACGAAGTCGGGATTGCGCAAGGCCGTGCCATAGACCCGAGCCGGATACTCGCGCTCCTGATGCATGCGGATCGTGCCGAACATGCCGTTATTGACCAGCACCACGATCAGCGGCGCATCGTATTGAACCGCGGTGGCCAGCTCCTGCCCGGTCATCATGAAGTCGCCGTCACCAGTGACCGCCACCACCACGCGCTGCGGATGCCGCAGCTTGGCGGCGATGGCCGAAGGCACAGCGTAGCCCATCGCCCCCGAGGTGGGCGCCAACTGGGTCTTGTGACCGCGATGCCGATAAAAGCGGTGAACCGGCGTGGCGAAGTTGCCGGCACCGTTGGTGATGATCGCGTCCTGCGGCAGCACCTCGTCCATATGCAGAACGCATTCGGGATAATTGAGCGTGCCGGGCTGTGCCCTGGGCACCCGCCAGTCGGCATAGTCGGCGCAGGCCGACTGCAGCCAGGTTTTCCAGCGCGCCGCCAGTTGCGCGGCATCGCTCAGGGGCAGCGCAGCCAGTGCCGCAGAAAACTCGCGCACACCCGATGCAATCGGCAGATCGGCGTGAAAGACCCGACCGAGTTCATCGGCGCCCGAAAAAACATGCACCAGCGACTGCACCGGTGTGGGCGATTCAACCAGCGTGTAGCCGTTGGTGGTCATCTCGCCCAGGCGCACACCGACTGCGATCAGCAGGTCGCACTCGCGCACGCGCTGCGCGAGCTTGGGATTGATGCCGATGCCGACTTCGCCGATATAGTGCGAGTCGCCATTGTCGAAGGCGTCCTGGTAGCGCCAGGCGCAAGCCACCGGCAGACCGAGCCGGTGCGCAAATGACTTGATCTCAGCGCGCGAGGCATCGTCCCAGAACGAGCCGCCCACCATCAGCAGCGGCTTGTGTGCCTGCGCAATCATCTGGCCCAATCGTTTGATCTGGGCGACCGAGGGTGAAGACTGCACAGGCTGGTAGCGCCGGGCATCGGCCACCGTCGCCATCTGGGTGAGCATGTCTTCAGGAAGCGCCAGCACCACCGGACCGGGCCGCCCGGAGGTCGCCACATGAAATGCGTGCTGCACGAACTCGGGAATGCGGTCGGCACGGTCGATCGAGGCCACCCACTTGGCCATCTGCCCGAACATGCGCCGGTAATCGACCTCCTGGAAGGCTTCGCGCTCAACGAAATCGGTGCCGACCTGGCCGATGAACAGAATCATCGGCGTGGAGTCCTGAAAGGCGGTGTGCAGGCCGATCGAGGCATTGGTGGCACCCGGCCCGCGGGTCGCAAAGCAGATACCCGGCTCGCCGGTCAGTTTGCCCCAGGCCTCGGCCATATTGGCGGCACCGCCCTCCTGGCGGCAGACCACCAGCGGCAAGGTCTCGCGCACATCGTGCAGCGCATCGAGCACCGCGAGAAAACTTTCGCCCGGTACGCAAAACGCGCGACTCGCGCCATGAATGGCCAGCTGGTCGACGAGGATCTGTCCGCCGCTGCGCGGCGTGAGGGGTGCGGCGATCGGGGTGTTTGTCATGGCGCGGCGGTGATCTGGGCGAGTAGGCTGGATGAGTACGGTGTGTGAAGTGGACCGGGGAAGTGGACCGGGGAAGTGGACCGAGGAGTGGACCGAGGAGTGGGCCAAGGAGTGGGCTAAGGCTTTGCCGGCGGGGAGGCAGGCTGCAAGGTTTTCAGATGCCAGGCAAACAGCAGCCCGCCGGCTGCCATGGCGCACATCGACCCGAGCGCCATCGTGACCGCAGAATGCCACAGCAGCGGCGCCACCACCCCTGCCACCAGCGCGTTGCCGCTGCTCTGGGCAAAGGCCATGCCGGACGATGCCATGCCGCGCCGATGCGCAAACAGATCAAGCAGCATGACCTGAAGCGGCGCCATCGCCAGCCCCATACCGACGTTATAAAGCAGCAGCGACAGGGTCGCCCAGGGCATGCGCGGCGGATCCATGGTGAGCGCCAGCGTCAGGTTGATGATCACCGCAGCAGTCATGATGCAGTAGCCGACCTTCACGCTCGCCGCCGGCATCAGCCGCCCGGCGAGTCGGGACGACAGAAAGGCACCGATCATCGTGCCTGCCACCGCGGGAATGAACATCCACGCGAATTCTCGCGGACCGAGCCCCATTACTCCGGTGAGGAAAGCGGGTGCGGCGAGTACATAAACAAAAAACCCCGCGAAATTCAGGGCCAGCGCGCCCGCCAGACGCAAGAACGCTCCGCTGGTGGCCAACTCGCGATAGGCCCGGGCCATCGGGCCGGGCTGCATGCTCTGGCGCTTTTCGGGCGGCAGGGTTTCAGGAAGCATTCGCCAGCACAGCAGCGTGAGGCACAGCGAAATCAGCGCGAGAAAAATGAACACCGAGCGCCAGCCTGCCAGGGTCTGCAGCCAGCCGCCGAGAATCGGTGCGATTGCCGGCGCGAGCGCAAACATCATGGTGGTCTGGCTGAGCATGCGCTGCGCGATTGGGCCGTCGGCCACATCGCGCACCACCGCCCGACCCACAGTCATGCCGACACCACCCACCGCGCCCTGCAGCGCCCGCCACATCCAGAGCGCCTCGATCGACTGGGAAAAAGCAGCCCCGATCGAGGCGGCCGAAAACAGGACAAGGCCGATCAGCACGACACGCCGGCGCCCCAGCGAATCCGACAAGGCGCCGTGCCACAGTGCCATGACCGCAAAGGGAAGAATGTAGGCGGTCAGCGTCTGCTGAACCTGCAGCGGCGTGGCGCCGAGGTCCGCGCCGATCGAGCTGAAGGACGGCAGATAGGTGTCGATCGCAAAGGGACCGAGCGTCGACAGACCGGCAATGATCGCCGGCAAGCGCCTTTGAAGATCGGCCTGACTGACTGCAGGCGAAGTGGAAGGCGCTGGCATGTGGCGATTGTCTCACGCAGTCGGACCGTGCCGAGCCCATAAGCTGGCAAAATGCTGGCTTCGCTCTTTTCCATCGAACCCCGCTCACTCCATGTCCCAGATCAAGAAAGTAGTTCTCGCCTACTCAGGCGGCCTCGACACCTCGGTCATCCTCAAATGGCTGCAAGACACCTACGGCTGCGAAGTCATCACCTTCACCGCCGATATCGGTCAGGGTGAAGAACTCGCGCCGGCGCGCGCCAAGGCCGAAAAATTCGGCGTGAAAAAGATCTACATCGAAGACCTGCGCGAAGAATTCGTGCGCGACTTCGTGTTT
>CAMCXH010000073.1 GCA_945883285.1 Bordetella parapertussis
TTCATGCGCGCCATGTCGACACCGGTCGGGCATTCGCGTCGGCAGCCTTTGCACTGCACGCACAGGTCCATGGCATCGCGCACCGCCTCCGAGGCCAGCCCCTCGGCGCCAAGCTGCCCGGTGACCGCCAGCCGCAGGGTATTGGCGCGGCCTCGGGTCAGGTGCTGTTCGTCGCGGGTGACGCGGTAGGACGGACACATGGTGCCGGCATCAAACTTGCGGCAGTGCCCGTTGTTGTTGCACATCTCGATCGCCTTGCCGAAGCCTTGCGCCGGATCGCCACCGGTGCCCGGCATCGAGAGCGCAACCCCGTTGCCGGCCAGGGTGAACCCCTCGCGCCGGGCACCGGCGGTCGAGGGATCGCTGCTGCGGTTCCAGTCGGACCAGTCGAGCGCGGTGGCGATCGGCTGCACCGCGTAGCCGGGCGCAAGGCGAAAAAGCCTGGCATCGTCCATGCGACTCGGGTTGACGATCTTGCCGGGGTTCATTCGATTGTCCGGATCGAAGAGCCGCTTGATATCGCCGAAAGCCCGTGTCAGGCGGTCGCCGAACTGCCAGGCAACCCACTCGCTGCGCACCAGTCCGTCGCCGTGCTCGCCCGAAAAAGCACCCTTGTACTCGCGCACCAGGGCGGCAGCCTCCTCGGCAATCGCACGCATCTTCGCGGCGCCGCCCTCGGGACCGGCCGCCCGCATATCGAGAATCGGTCGAACATGCAGGGTGCCGACCGAGGCATGGGCATACCAGGTGCCCTGGGTGCCGTGGCGCTCAAAGACCTCGGTGAGTCGTGCGGTGTAATCGGCCAGATGCTCGAGCGGCACCGCGCAATCCTCGATGAAGGACACCGGTTTGCCGTCGCCCTTCATCGACATCATGATGTTCAGGCCGGCCTTGCGAACCTCCCAGAGCGCCTTCTGGCGCGGCTCGTCGGTGAGCTCCCTGACGACGCCAGGCAGTCCGAGATCGGCCATCAGCTGCACCAGGCGTACGAGCTGCAGGCGCAGGTGATCGGGCGAGTCGCCGGCGAACTCGACCAGCAGCACCGCCTGGGGTTCGCCGACCAGCGACGAGTCGATCACCGGCCGAAACGCCGGGTTGGCCCGCGACAGATCGATCATGGTGCGATCGACCAGCTCGACCGCCACCGGCCCGAGCTCGACGATATGCCGCGTGAGCACCATCGACTGGTGGAAGGTCGGAAACGACACCACGCCGAGCACCCGCGAGCCAGGCAGGCGTGACAGCTTGAGCGTGATGCGCCGGGTCCAGGCGAGCGTGCCCTCGGAGCCCACCAGAAGATGCGCGAGGTTCAGGCCGGCGTCGGCGGTGTAGGGCCGCTCAGAGCGCGGCTCGAAGATATCGAGGTTGTAGCCGCCCACGCGTCGCATGACCGTCGGCCAGAGGCGGCGGATTTCGTCGCGCTCGCGGTCGGCAATCGTGTGCAGTCCGGTCACGATGTCGCGGATGCGCTGGTTGGTCAGGCTCATGTCGCCGGCCGAGCCGTCGCCGCGGGTGAAGGTGCCCCAGTAGCCCTGCGTGCCGTCGGCCAGAATGGCGTCGATGCCCGCCACGTTGTGGACCATGTTGCCGTAGGCGATAGAGCGCGATCCGCACGAGTTGTTGCCCGCCATGCCACCGAGGGTGGCCTGCGCCGAGGTCGAGACATCAACCGGAAACCACAGGCCGTGCGGCTTGAGGAGGGCATTGAGCCGATCGAGCACCATGCCTGGCTGAACGGTTGCGGTGGCATTGTCGGGATCGCGCCGGGCGGCCTCGGCATCGAAGGACACCAGTTGATCGAGGTACTTCGAATGGTCGATCACCAGCGCCGCCCCGACCGTCTGGCCGCACTGCGACGTGCCACCACCGCGGGCGAGCACCGGCACCTTCAGGTCGCGCGCGACATCCAGCGCAATCGCCAGATCGGCCTCGGTCTGGGGCACGGCCACCCCCAGTGGCTGGATCTGATAAATCGAGGCGTCGGTGGAATAGCGCCCGCGCGAGGCGGCATCGAAGAGCACATCACCGCGCATCTCGCGCGACAGGCGCATCGCCAGGTCGGAGCGCGCCAGCTGCGGCGACAGGAACACTCGGCGACCGGGTGTGACGGCAGCAGACTGGCTCACCGGCTGACTCATTGGCGATGCTCCTGAATGTCGGCATGCGCCGCTGATTGGTCGCGATCGCCCCCTGTGGTATCGAGTTGCGAAAGCGCGGTCGCCCGCTTTCCAGCCAGATGGGCGCGCAGCAGCGCCGCCAGCCTTGTGCCGTCGCGCGCGGCAAGCGCCTCGACCATCGCCGCGTGTTCGGCGAGCGCCGCATCCCATTTTTCGCGGTTGAGATTGGATCGAAAGCGCACCGCCTGCAGCTTCGCGTTCAGTCGGCTGTGAGACTCGGCGAGCATCGGATTGCCTGCCAGGCCCACGATCAGTGCATGAATCGCGCGGTTCAGACGGTAGTAGGCAGGCAGATCGCGCCGTGAATGGGCCTGCGTCATCTCGGCCTGCAGGCTGCGGATACGCCTGACCTCAGCCGGTGTCGCACGCTTGGCAGCCAGTTCGCCGGCCAGGCCCTCGAGCGCGGTCATCAGTTCGAAGGCATGCTCGAGATCGTCGCGCGACAGCGCCGCGACCACCGCGCCACGATTGGGCATGAGATCGATCACGCCCTCGCCGGCCAGCGTTCGAAAGGCCTCGCGCAGCGGCGTGCGCGAGACTTGCAGTTGCTCGCACAGGATGCGCTCGTTCAGGTGCGCACCCGGCGCGAGCACGCCCTCGATGATCAGCTCGCGCAGGCGATCGGCGACCGCCTCATGCAGCACGCGCCGCTCGACCGCGCCGACGTCGGCCGGCATGGCCGCAAGCCTGTCGGCTGCTCTGCTGCGGGCACCCGGACGAGCTTGAACCCGGGCACGGGCCTGCTGATCGACGGGTTCATCGACATGGTGAGCGGCAAGCGAAACTGTCTGCATGATCGTGAGTCGGGCGTTTGCTTCGCCCCTCCATTTCGCATATTGTATGCAAAAAGGAGAAGTCATGCTCGCACTCAATTCCCATCCGGCTGGCCGGCATTTCCTGCAGATCCCGGGCCCGACCAACGTGCCCGAGCGGGTCCTGCGGGCGATCGATCATCCGACGATCGATCACCGTGGCCCGGAGTTTGCGCAACTCGGCCTCAAGGTGCTTGCCGATATCGGCAAGGTGTTCAAGACCGCCCAGCCAGTAATCATCTACCCGGCGTCGGGCACCGGCGCCTGGGAAGCCGCATTGGTCAACACCCTGTCGCCCGGCGATGCCGTCCTGATGGTCGAGACCGGCCATTTCGCATCACTGTGGAAGACCCTGGCCGAGCGACTCGGGCTGGTCCCGGAATTCATCGCCGGCGACTGGCGCAGCGGCGTCGATGCGGCGCTCGTGCACGAACGACTGGTCGCCGACCCCGAACACCGCATCAAGGCGGTTTGCGTTGTGCACAACGAGACCTCGACCGGCGTGACCTCCGATATCGCAGCGGTCAGGCGCGCGATCGACTCGGCCGGTCATCCTGCGCTGCTGCTGGTCGACACCATCTCTTCCATTGGTGCAATCGATTTTCGCCACGACGAATGGGGTGTCGATGTCACGGTCGGCAGCTCCCAGAAAGGACTGATGCTGCCACCGGGGCTGTCCTTCAATGCGGTCTCGGCCAAGGCGCTGGCCGCCTCGAAACACGCTCGGCTGCCTCGCGCTTACTGGGCCTGGGACGAGATCATCGCCGCCAACACACGCGGCTTCTGGCCGACCACCCCCTCGACCAACCTGCTTTACGGCCTGTCGGCAGCATTGGACCAGATGCTCGCCGAAGGAATGGAGAATGTCTTTACCCGCCATGACCGCCACGCCGAAGCCACGCGGCGGGCGGTACGCGGCTGGGGGCTCGAAATTCTTTGCCGTAATCCGGCTGAATACAGCAGTGCGGTCACCGCAGTCATGATGCCGACCGATGCCGCTGGCAAATCGCATGATGCCGATGCACTGCGACGCATCGTCCTTGAACACTTCAACATGTCGCTGGGGGCCGGGCTGGCCAAGCTCGCCGGCCGGGTGTTTCGCATCGGACACCTCGGCGATTTCAACGACCTCACGCTGATCGGCACACTGGGCGGCGTCGAGATGGGGCTGCAGCGCGCGGGTGTCCCGCATAATCGAGGCGGCACGCAGGCGGCGATCGATTATCTTGCCGACACCGCACGGCACCCACCCTCGGCCTGATCAATCAGGCTGAGCGACGACAACTTCAAATAACAAGACAGAGACACGTCATGACCCGGACATTTCTTGCGCGTCGCGCCGCAACACGCAGCGCTGTGCGCTCTGCCATCAGCTTGCTTGCTGCGGCCGCGCTCACCCTGCCTTTGAGCGCAACCGCGCAATCGTGGCCCACTAAACCGATCCGCCTCCTCGTGGGATTTGCACCCGGTGGGGGCACCGATATCGTCATGCGGGCGATCGCACCGAAACTCGGCGAGTTGCTGGGGCAGCCGATCGTCGTCGAAAACCGCGCCGGCGCCTCGGGCACGATCGCGGCAGACCAGGTCGCCAAAAGCTCGCCCGACGGCTATACCCTGCTGGCCGGACATGCCAACAGCAATGCGATCGCGCCGCATGTGCTGCCCAAAGTCCCCTTCGACGCACTCAACGACTTCACGCCAATCACCTATATCGGCTATGTACCGAACGTACTGGTGGTGACACCGAGCCTGCCGGCAAAATCGGTCGAGGAGCTGATCGTGCTGGCCAAGGCCAAACCCGGCACATTGACCTATGCCTCCTCGGGCGTGGGCAGTACGCAGCATCTGGCCGGCGCCCTTTTCAATCAGATCGCCGGGACCGAGATGACCCATATCCCCTACAAGGGCAGCGGGCAGGCGGTGATCGACCTGGTCGCAGGCCAGGTCAATGCCAATTTCGACACCATGCCGCCGGTGCTCGAGCAGATCAAGTCAGGCAAGTTGCGCGCCCTGGCGATCTCGACACCGCAACGCCTGGCGCAACTCGCCGATGTCCCGACCTTTGAAGAAAAAGGCATCCGCGGCTTCGATGTCACCAACTGGTATTCGATCATGGGCCCCAAGGGGATGCCCACCGACATGGTCACGAAGATCGATGCTGCCGTAAGGAAGGTGCTGGCCGACCCGGAGGTCCGTGCCAAGCTCGACCCGCAGGGTGTGCAGTTCGGCGGGCCGCGCACCCCCGAGGCCTTTCGCGAATTCATCCGTGCCGAAAACGCCAAGTACGCCAGGATGGTCCGCGAACTGAACATCAAGGCCGAATAGGCCACCGCGCTGCCCACCATCTCCCGGCTGCAACCATGAACGAGATCCTGATCGAACGCGACCGCGATATCGCGACCGTCATCCTCAACCGACCCGACAAGCTCAACGCCATGACGCGCCCGATGTGGCGCGGGCTGGGCGAGGCCTTCGAGGCCCTGTCTGCCGAAGACGACATTCGCTGCATCATCGTGCGCGGCGCCGGTACACGGGCGTTCTCACCAGGCAACGATATCGCCGAATTCGCCACCGAGCGCAGCAACAAGGCGCAGGGCATCGATTACGGCCGGGACATGCACCACACCGCCGCCCAGATCGCGGCTTGCCGGCATCCGGTGGTCGCGCAGATCCACGGCATCTGCGTCGGCGGCGGACTCGAGATCGCGGCGCTGGCCGATCTGCGCATCTGCGGTGAATCGAGCCGTTTCGGCGCACCGATCAAGAATCTCGGGCTGGTCATGGCCTATGCCGAGATGGCACCGCTGGTGCAACTGGTGGGCCGCAGCATTGCCCTCGAAATCCTGCTTGAAGGCCGGATCTTCGATGCGCAGGAGGCCCGCGAGAAGGGCCTGGTGACCCGCATCGTGGCCGACGATCAGGTGGCAGCCGAGACGCTGGCGACCGCACGACGCATCGCCGACGGCGCGCCGCTGGTGGCCCGCTGGCACAAGCAGTTCGCCCGCCGATTGGGCAATGCCGCACCGATCACCGACATCGAGAACGATGCTTGCTTCGACTGCTTCGACACCGAAGACTTTCGCATCGGCTATGCCGCCTTTCTCGCCAAGCAGCCGCCCACCTTCACCGGACACTGACATGAGCACGCCTGCAAGCGGCCCGCTGAGCGGCCTGCGCGTCATCGAACTCGCCCAGATCATGGCTGGCCCCACCGCCGGCATGATGCTCGCCGACATGGGCGCCGAGGTGATCAAGGTCGAAAAGTTTCCAGGCGGCGACGATTCGCGCGCTTATCGCGAACCTCGGGTCAATGGCGTATCGGCGCCCTACATGATCCTGAATCGCAACAAGCGCGGCATCGCCCTCAATCTCAAGCATGCGGACGGCCTTCAGGCGCTGCTGCGGCTGATCGATTCGGCCGACGTGCTGATCGAGAACTATCGCCCCGGCACGCTCGACAAGCTCGGCCTGGGCTGGGACGTGCTGCATGCGCGCAACCCGGGACTGATCCTGTGCAGCGTCACCGGCTACGGACTGCAGGGGCCGATGGCCACTACCGGCGGTTTCGATCTGATCGCGCAAGGGTTTTCAGGACTGATGAGCATCACCGGCGAGCCGGGTCGCCCGCCCGCCAAACCCGGCAATTCGGTTGCCGATATCAACTCCGGCATCCTGGCTGCGACCGGCATCATCGCAGCCTATGTGCATCGGCTGAAAACCGGCCAGGGCCAGCGCGTCGATACCTCGCTGATGGAGGCCGCGATGCAACAAACCTATTGGCATGCGGCCATCTTTTTTGCCACCGGCCAGTCGCCGGGCCCGCTCGGCTCGGGCCATGTGCTGGCAGCACCCTACCAGGCCTTCTCGGCCCGCGACGGCTGGCTCAATATCGGCGGCGCCAACCAGGCCAACTGGGAGCGCATCTGTGAGGTGCTCGGCCATCCCGAATGGCGCACCGATGCGCGCTTTCACGACAACACCGCCCGCATGGCCAATCTGCCGGCGCTGGTCGAGGCGATCAATGGCGTCATGGTGACCCGCGACCGGGCCGACTGGATGGCTGCCTTCGAGGCAGCCGGTGTGCCGGCCGGGCCGGTCCATTCGATCGGCGAAGCCCTCTCGCATCCGCAGGCATTGGCCCGCGACATGGTGGTCGAGCTCGACCATCCGGTGGCCGGCAGGACTCGCGCAATCGGTGCACCGATCAAGTTCTCGGATACGCCCTGCTCGGTCACGCGGCATGCGCCGTCGCTTGGCGAGCACACCCGTGAGGTACTGGCCGAGCACGGCTATACCGAAGCGCAGATCGATGCGCTGATTGCCGGCGGCGCAGCACTTCAGGACGGCTGAATCAGCCGATGTCGCTTCAGTGGTGCTAGCCTCGGACTACTTTCCTCACACAAGCAGGTGCGTTGATGACAAGCGATCCCTCGAGCAGGCCTCAGCCTGGGTCGGCCGACCTCGGCGACCCGCAAACCATCCTGGCGCGCGCCGGGCAACGCGCCACCGCCAAGGGTCACAGTTATTTCGGGGACATTACCCCTGCCGAGGCCTGGGCCCTGCATCAGGCCGGCGCAGCCACCCTGATCGATGTACGAACCCAGGCCGAATGGGCTTATGTCGGTCACATCGAAGCAGTGCCGCTGGTGCAGTGGCGAGCCTATGGTGCGGAGCAGCCCAACCCTGATTTTCTGGCGCAAGTCGGCCAGCATGCCGCCACCGACAAACCGGTGATGTTTCTGTGCCGCAGCGGTGTGCGCTCGCAGTCGGCAGCCAGTGTGGCCACCGCAGCCGGCTATGCGCAAGCCATGAACATCCTCGAAGGCTTCGAAGGCGATCTTGATGAGCGCAAGCAGCGCGGCAGCAAAGGCGGTTGGCGCGCCGCAGGATTGCCCTGGGTGCAGTCCTGAGCGCGCTCAACTCGCCGCAGCAGACCGGCCCGGGCGCACTGCCCGGCTATCGGCTGGCCGCCCGCAATGCCAACATCGCGTCCTTCGAGGTGATGGAACTGGTCAAGCAGGCCCTGGCCCTGGAGCAGCAAGGTAAGCCGATCATCCATCTGTCGATCGGAGAGCCTGACTTCACCGCACCCGAGCCGGTGCTCGCGGCACTCGAACTGGCTGCCCGCTCGGGCCAGACCGGCTACACACCGGCGCTGGGCATCACCCCCCTGCGCGAAGCGATCGCACGCGACTATGCAACGCGACACGGCATCACCATCGATCCGCGGCGCATCATCGTGACTGCCGGAGCGTCAGCCGCACTCACGCTGGCCTGCTGCGCGCTGGTGGGCGTGGGCGATGAGGTGCTGCTCACCGATCCGAGTTATCCCTGCAATCGGCATTTCGTTGCCGCCTTCGACGGGATACCGCGCGCCATACCTGTCTTTGCCGACACCCGCTTTCAGATGACCGAAGGGCTGCTGGCCGAGCACTGGGGCCCGTCCACACGCGGCACACTGCTGGCTTCTCCGGCCAACCCAACCGGCACCTCGATTCCTTTCGATGAACTCGCCCGCATCGTTGCCTTCGCACGGGCACGGGGCGGTTTCACACTGGTCGATGAAATCTATCTCGGACTGACCTACGACGGCCCCGCACACACGGCGCTCGAGCTTGGCGAGGATGTCATCGTCGTCAACAGCTTCTCGAAATACTTCAGCATGACCGGCTGGCGACTCGGCTGGCTGGTGGTGCCGCAGGCGCTGGTTGGCGCCTTCGAAAAACTCGCGCAAAACCTTTTCATCTGTGCTTCGACCCTTGCGCAACAGGCGGCACTCGCCTGCTTCACGCCGGAGTCCGGCGCGGTCTTCGAAGCGCGTCGCGCTGAATTCAGGCAGCGTCGCGATGCAATCGTCACCGCGATGACCGCGCTCGGCTTCGGTATACCGGTGATCCCCGACGGGGCCTTCTATCTGTGGCTCGACTGCAGCCGATTCGGCGACAGCCGGCTGTTGGCCAAACGGCTGCTTGAAGAGGCACATGTCTCGCTGGTGCCCGGTCAGAACTTTGGCGCCAACAAGCCAGGCCGCTGGATGAGACTGTCCTATGCCAACTCGATGGACAATCTGCTTGAAGCGGCTCGCCGAATCGGCGTGACCCTCGTCAAGGAAACCGACCGACTCGGCTGATCAAGCCCGCTCAGATCTCGCCGGCGCCATGCGGAGCAGTCACCGCGCCCGGGCCGCGATTCTGGCCAGACTGTGTCAACTCGCTGGATGGCCCGGTCAGCGTCACGTCCCGGCTGTCCGCCTCGAGTCGCTGTGGCGAACTGCGTTCGGTGATGGTCATCTCTGCCTGCGGAGCGGTCTTACCAATGGCCAGATCGCCGGTGCCGGCCTCGCCGCGGGAAGGTTTGGTCGGCACAAACTCCGGCGGCAGGGGCTTGCCTGCGGCCGCCGCAGCAATCCGCTCGCGGGCATTGAGAACCTTCTGACCATAGCCGCCGTCATCCTGCAGGAAGGCCGCGCCCACATACGACTTGAGGGCGCCTTCAACCGTTCCTTCCCGCTTGAGGTATTCCTTGAGAATGCCACTGCCCACGCGAATATTGGCCACCGGGTCGAAAGCCGCCGGAATGCCGCCGAAGGGCAAAAACTTCTCGGCATGCACCCTGGTCAGTACCTGCATCAGGCCCTGGGCGCCCGCCGAGCTCTGGGCACGCGGATCGAAGCTGGACTCGACCGACATCACGGCCAGCACCAGCATCGGATCGATCTTGGCATCGCGAGCGGCCTGATAAGCGTGAAAAACAAACTGGTTGGTGGTCTCGAGCGTGGTGCGATAACGAGACGCGATGAATCGGGCGATGTTGCTCTGCTCGCGATCGAGTCGCACGGCGGGAACGGCGGGCAATCTGGATTCAGTCGGCGCAGCCGCGTCGACAGACTGCGCAAGGTCATCGCCGACGACTCGGTCGGCAGTGCCATGGATACGATCGCCGGTGTCAGTCAACGACCGATCCGACTGCGACGACGCATTCAAATCGACCGACTCGCGATGGGATGACAGGGCGGCTTGCAGCCCGCCTTCACCGCCGAGTGTTCCGTGGATCGCCACGACAGCCACCAGCAGCATCGCCAGTGAAGGTCCGGCTGCCCTGATCATGCGGCCAAGACTCATGACCGTGACGGTCGTTGTGAAAAGCAGATCGATTCTGCGTTGCTGAGACATCCTTTCTCCTGGCAGCGAAAGCTGCACAAACCGCCAGACATGCTGGCGACCACTCAAACCTTCCGCGCTGTGACAGCGACGGAGCGGTGACGATCAAGGATCGTCTGGTGTCGGGCGGAACTTTGTCCGCCGCCCGGTTTGGCGCTGCTCGGCGCCGGGACTCAGCCGAAGGGCTGAGGAGACATGACCCGATCAGTGATGCACGCAAGCATTCAACAAACGGGTCTTTGCAACCATCGGAGCATTCGCGCGATGGAGGCTGCCGCGTCGAGGACGTCGTACAGCTTGGTTGGATTATAACAGCGGCTGGTGGAGGGTCAAAGTCGGGCACGTGCGAAGATCGGAGGTCACTGACTTCCTGTTCACCTATTCATGCGATACGCCGATCTGCGCGACTTCATCTCTCAACTCGAATCGCAAGGTGAGTTGAAACGCATCGCGACCCCGGTTTCACCTGCGCTTGAGATGACCGAGATCGCCGATCGGACACTGCGGGCAGAAGGTCCGGCGCTGCTGTTCGAGCGACCGATCCAGGACGGCCGAGCCTATGCGTATCCGGTGCTCGCGAACCTCTTCGGCACACCCAAGCGGGTTGCGCTCGGCATGGGCGAAACCTCGGTTGACGCACTGCGCGAGATCGGCAATCTGCTGGCCTATCTGAAAGAGCCCGATCCGCCCAAGGGGCTCAAGGACGCCTGGGACAAGCTTCCGGTGCTGCGCCAGGTACTCAACATGTCGCCGCGCGAAGTCTCGCGCGCCCCGTGTCAGACAATCGTCTGGGAAGGCAGTCAGGTCGACCTCTCCCGACTGCCGATCCAGACCTGCTGGCCGGGCGATGTCGCGCCGCTCATCACCTGGGGACTGGTCGTGACCCGCGGGCCGGCGCGCGCCCGCCAGAATCTGGGCATCTATCGACAGCAGGTGCTCGGGCCCAATCAGACCATCATGCGCTGGCTCGCACACCGTGGCGGCGCGCTCGACTTTCGCGATCATGCCGCGGCTCATGCCGGGCAGGCGTTTCCGATGTCGGTGGCGCTCGGCTGCGACCCGGCCACGATTCTGGGCGCGGTCACACCGGTGCCCGATACCCTGTCCGAATACCAGTTCGCCGGCCTGTTGCGTGGCGCCCGCACCGAGCTCGTCAAATGCCTGGGCAATGAGCTGCGCGTGCCGGCCAGCTCCGAGATCGTGCTCGAAGGCAGCATCAGGCCCGACCCCGACGGCGCGCTCACCCGCGAGCATGGCCGCCGCCTCGGCTTCAAGGGCGAGCCGCCGGCCCGCGCCTTTACCGGCTGGGAAATGGCCCTCGAGGGTCCTTATGGCGATCACACTGGCTACTACAACGAGCAGGACTGGTTCCCGGTGTTTTCCATCGACCGGATCACCCTGCGAGAAGGCGCGATCTACCACTCGACCTACACCGGCAAGCCGCCGGATGAGCCGGCGATCCTGGGGGTGGCGCTCAACGAAGTGTTCGTGCCGATTCTGCGCAAGCAGTTTGCAGAGATCGTCGATTTTTACCTGCCACCCGAAGGCTGTTCGTATCGACTCGCGGTGGTGTCGATGAAGAAGCAGTACCCCGGCCATGCCAAGCGGGTCATGTTCGGCATCTGGAGCTTTTTGCGCCAGTTCATGTACACCAAGTTCATCATCGTGGTTGACGACGACATCGATGTGCGCGACTGGAAGGAAGTCATCTGGGCACTCACCACCCGGGTAGACCCGCTGCGCGACACCACGCTGGTCGATCGCACGCCGATCGACTACCTCGATTTCGCCTCGCCGATCTCGGGTCTGGGCTCGAAAATGGGCATCGATGCCACCGGAAAATGGCCGGGTGAAACCGATCGCGAATGGGGCAGCCCGATTGCGATGTCTAAAGCGGTCAAAAACAGGGTCGACAGTCTGTGGGGCGAGCTCGGCATCGGCTGACCCCTTCGCAGCGCAAGGCTTTCAGCCGTTGAGGTAGAGCCATTTCAGGATCGCGTCCTGGGCCGGGCCGGAGCCCTCGGCGCGCGGCCCGTTGATCAACATGACCACGGCATAGCGGCGACCCGATACGGCATCGACATAACCGGCAATGCTGCGCACGTCATTAAGACTGCCGGTCTTGATCCAGGCGTTACCGGCGACCGGATCGGACTTGAGTCGGGACTTCATGGTTCCGTCGACACCCACCACCGGCAAAGACTGCAGAAAGACCGGCGCATCCGGGCTGCGTGAGGCATCGACCAGCACGCGCGCAAGCGTCAACGGCGCGATCCGCTCCTGGCGCGACAGCCCCGACCCATTGTCGATGATGATGTCGGGTGAGCGCAGGCCACGCTTTTCAAGCCAGGCGGTGATCACTTTTCGGGCCCGATCAAGCGTGGCCGGCCGTCGCGGCGCGGTTTCGGTCGAGGTCTGCAACATCACCTGGCGGGCCATCACGTTATTGCTGAATTTATTGATGTCCTTGACGACCTCACCGAGGTTGCGCGGTGAGGTCCACTGCAGCAGCACCGGCAGATTCGATTCGGTGCGACGCTCGATCACCGCCCTGCCCTCCCAGACGCCGCCAGCCGCGCGCCATGCGCCACCAAAGAACGCCTGGATGAACTGCCGGTGATTGAGCACGGCTGTCATGGTCGACTGCTCGCCGCAAGCGCTCGAATAGATGCCTGCAACCCGAATCAACGGCTTGTGTTCGGTACCCGCGTCGCGAATCGCCAATCCGGCGATACCGTTGCGACAGGGTCCGCCGACGACCTTGACCTCATCGACCACACCGACGTCGGCCAGCGGCGGATCGAGATCGATCGCCAGTCCGGAGGACTGCGGCCGAACCGTGAACCGGGTCGCCTTGAAATTCATCATCGCGGCATGAGGCCGCACGTTATAAGGCTGCGACGGATCCCCGTCGAATTTCTCGGTCGATTCGTCGCCGATCTCGTAGAGCGAATCGTCGATCACCAGATTGCCCCGAATCACATTCAGACCCAGGGCACGCAGGCGCGAGACCATCTCGACCATGTCCTCGATCACCAGCTTGGGATCACCCCCGCCGCGCAACACCAGATCGCCATCGAGCACGCCGTCTGAGATCTGACCGCGCACAAGGATCGGCGTTTGCCAGCGATAGTTCGCGCCCAGCAGCGACAAGGCTGCATAGGTCGTCACCAGCTTCATCGTCGAGGCCGGATTGAACGCAAGCGATTCGTTGTGGGCGATCAGGGGCGGGCCGCCGTCCAGCGGCAAGGCCACCACACCGTATTCACCCGGCGCAATCGCCGCGGCACGCAGCGCGGCTGCGACCGCGGGCGGCACAGGCTGGGCCAGCGCAGGCATGCCGATCGAGACGGCCGACAGCAGCGCAATGATTCGGATGACCAGACAGACATTCATGATCTGCGATGATCGCATGTGGCCTGACCCTGGCAGGCCGACCATCCATCGGAGCAAGCCGCAATGAAACTGAAAGACAAGGTGGCACTCGTCACCGGCGGAGCACAGGGCATCGGCCTTGCCTGCGCAAAGCAATTTCTGCTCGAAGGTGCCCGCGTGGCGATCGTCGACATCAACGCTGAGCAAGGCGCTCTGGCCCTCGCTGAGCTGGGGCCCGACAAGGCGATGTTCATCGCCGGCGACGTTGCAGACGGCCGCCTGGCCGCCGACGCGGTCGGTCAGACGCTGGCCCGCTTCGGACGCATCGATATCCTGCTGAACAACGCCGGCATCACCCATGCGGCCGAGTTTCTCGAGCTTGATGTGGCCGACTTCGACCGCGTGCTGGCCATCAACCTGCGATCCTATTTCGTCTTCGGCCAGGCTGTCGCACGACACATGGTTGCGGCCGGCATTCGCGGCACGATCATCAACATGTCGAGCGTCAACGCGATCCTGGCGATCCCGAATCAGGTCCCGTATGTGATCTCCAAGGGCGGCGTCAATCAGCTCACCAAGGTGATGTCGGTCTCGCTGGCACCGCACGGCATCAGGGTGAATGCAATCGGTCCGGGCACGATCGCGACCGAACTGGCTCGCACGGCCGTGATGGGATCGCCCGCCGCCGAGCGCACGATCATGTCGCGCACGCCGCTCGGGCGCCTCGGAGAACCCTCAGAGGTGGCGACTGTGGCAGCCTTTCTGGCCAGCGACGACGCGTCGTATCTGTCGGGCCAGACGATCTATCCCGATGGCGGGCGTCTGGCGCTGAACTACCTCATGCCAACCGATTAACCTTATTGACCTTGTTGACCCGGTCGCCCCGATCGCCCCGATCGCCTGAGTGACAGCGGCAGACTGCCGCCGAACTGGGCGAGTGCCACCCCGGCCATGGTTACCAGGGCACCGGCGATCTTGATGAGCGTAAACCGCTCATCGATCGCAAACCAGGCGATGACCGCAGCCACCGGTGGCATGAGGTACATCAGGGGCGCGGTTCGGGCCACACCGCGCACACCGTTGACCCATCCCCAGGTCAGCCATCCGAAAAACGCCGACACCATGGTCGACCACAGCAGCATGCCCCAGTGCAGCGCAGACAGCGCCTGCCAGTCGACGCCAACCGCAAAGGGCATCGTGCCGAGCAGGATCAGCGGTGCCCCGGCGAGCGTGGCATAGGTCATCACCACGACCGAACCGAGGCGCTCGATCAGGGGTTTGCTCGCCACGGTGTAGTACGAGAACAGGCTGCAGGCAACCAGCAGAAACAGATCGCCCCCGGTTGCTGCCCAACTGCCCGAGAGCAGTTTCTCCGACAAGAACACCAGGACACCAACCAGGGCGACACCGACACCGGCGACCTGCGTCGGACGCAGCACCTCGATCCCCGACCAGCGCAGGATGATCAGCGTGAAAACCGGGCCGCAGGCCAGGATCAGTGAACTCGAAAACGCGGTCGACCAGTGCACCCCGAAGTTCACCATGCTGACGTGCACGGTATGCCCCAGCAAACCGAGCCTGGCCAGATCGATCAGGTCGGCGCGCGCAGGCCTGGGCCAGCGCATGCCATAGCGCCACACAAGCAGCGCGACTGCACACGCCGACAGCACCAGATAGCGCGCAAAGAGATAGCCGGCCGGCGTGGCAACGCTGTAGACCGACTTCATGAGTGCAAAGTTGGCGCCCCACACAACGACGGTTGCAAGCCCGACCCAGAAGGCCCACCTCAACTTCGCCGGCGAGTCCGTCACCTGAAGTACTCGACTCGTCTGGGCCGGAACAGCCGGTCGGCCGCGCCAACCAACCTGCGCCGCGCCGAACTCTCCTTTCGCAGGATCGGCAGCGCGCTGAAATCGAAGGACGCCAGCCGCTCGATGCGCTCCTGCAAATCGGCATCGGTGAGCGCGGCCTCAACGAAGAACTCCCGCATCGCCTGATTCCAGTCGGGCTTGTTACCCCAGTAGTGGATGATCGCGTCGTCGCAGGGCTGCAAGCGTGAGCCTGAGGCGAGCGCAAGCGAAAACGAAAACTGCTCGATCAGCCGACGGGTGCAGGGCGTCGCGCACAAGGCATCGCACAGCGCGAGCGTGCGCGCGATATCGTCGACGGCGGTGGCCCGAGGCAACCCGATCGCACCGGCATTCCACATCGCGGCCTGATCGTCGACCGTGATGCCGCAGAAAGTCTTGTGACGCAAGACCGCCCACATGGCCCTCTCGGTACTGCTCGCACGCTGGCTTAGCCGTGACTCGAATCGATGCATGAAGGTCCTGCCGCTCGCCAATCCCGACGAAAGGGCTGTCAGATCCCCGGCAAGAAAAGTGTCGGAGTCAACATAGAGCAGATCCTTGCGGCTGATGCCAACCACCTTCTCGATCGCCTTGATCTTGATACGCCAGAAAAAGCCGGAATCGCCCCGCCATTGGTTCATCAGCGCTTCGTCGATCGGCAAAATCTCGATCCGCGCGCCGAATTGCGCATAAAAGCGAGGGGCATCGGTCAGCACGAAGACCCGCTCGATACCGGGACGAGCCAGGAAACTGAGGATCGAAAACGCAGCCTGATAGTGGTTTTCGAGCCTCGTTCCGAACGACAACAGCAGCAGATCCACCCGATTTCCTTCTTGCGCCAGTCGGCGTCCGTTGGGTCATGACTTGAAAAACCCGATTCAGGGCAGTATGATTAGCACTCGCAGGCGGTGAGTGCTAGCAATTCCCCCGTCATTAGGAACCATCAGGCAAGTCAATGCCTGTCGCTTACCCCTTCCGCCTGCGCCGCTTTCTGCGTGCCGTTTCACGGTCGCTTTCGGCAAATCCCTTCAACAGCCTTGTTCAATCAAGTTATCAGGAGCCCTTTCTCATGAAGCTTCGTCCTTTGCACGATCGCGTCATCATCAAGCGTCTCGACAACGAGCGTAAGACCGCCTCCGGCATCTTCATCCCCGACAATGCCGCCGAAAAACCCGATCAGGGCGAAATCCTGGCCGTGGGCAACGGCAAGGTCGGCGACGACGGCAAGATCCGCCCCATGGCCGTCAAGGTCGGCGACAAGGTTCTCTTCGGCAAGTACTCGGGCCAGACCGTCAAGGTCGAGGGCGACGAGCTGCTCGTGATGCGCGAAGAAGACATCATGGCCGTGGTTGAGTGATCACGCACCTCATTAACGACTGAATTCAGAAATTCCAGGAGTCATCAACATGGCAGCTAAGCAAGTATTCTTCCACGACGACGCGCGCCAGCGCATGGTCGAAGGCATCAACATCCTGGCCAATGCGGTCAAGGT
>CAMCXH010000074.1 GCA_945883285.1 Bordetella parapertussis
CATCTGCTCAATCTCGCGCATCTGCTCGACCATTTTTTCCTGCTGATCTTTCCGACCGCGGTGCTCGCCATCTCGCAGGAATGGCAGCTGAGCTTTTCGCAGCTGCTGCCCCTGTCGCTGCCGGCGATGGCGATCTTCGGTCTGGGCGCACTGCCGGCCGGCTGGCTCGCCGACCGCTGGAGCCGTCGCGGCATGATGGCGGTGTTCTTCTTTGGAATTGGCGCGGCGTCGATATTGGCCGGCCTGTCGCAGGATGCCTGGCAGCTTGGCGCCACGCTCGCGCTGATCGGTCTTTTCGCCTCGATCTATCACCCGGTGGGCATCGCCATGCTCTCGATCGGCAGCGCGCGCCTGGGCTGGACGCTGGGTGTCAACGGCGTCTGGGGCAACCTCGGTCTGGGCATGGCGGCACTCGTCACCGGCCTGGTCGTGCAGTACTTCGGATGGCGTGCGGCCTTCATCGCGCCCGGTATCGCCATGCTGGGGCTGGGGTTTGCCTATCTCGCGGTCAGCCGTGGCGCGAGCAATGCCAGCGCCGCCAAAAAGAGCGCGAGCGTGGTCGTGCCGCCCGAAGTGATGAAGCGGCTGGTGGCGGTGTTTCTGCTGGCGGTGGTCTGCAACGGTCTGCTCTTTCATGCCACCACCGTGTCGATGCCCAAGCTCTTCGATGAACGGCTGCGCGGCGTGCTCTCGGGTGAAGCGGGGCTGGGCGCGATCGGGGCGATCATCGCCGGGGTCTATCTGATCGCCGCCATGGCGCAACTGCTGGTCGGCGCCCTGATCGACCGGGTGCCGCTTCGCACCGCCATGCTCGGTGTGGTCGCGCTGCAGGCGCCGCTGTTTCTGCTGGCCATCTCGGGCAGCGGCTGGAGTCTGGTGGCCGCCTGCGTCGCGATCATGTTTTTCGTTTTCGGACAGATCCCGATCAACGACGCGATGGTGGCGCGCTATACCAGCGATCGCTGGCGTGCCCGGGCCTACGGACTGCGCTATGTGGCGAGTTTTCTGGGCAGCGCCGGTGCGGTCACGCTGGTCTCGAGCCTGCATGAACAGGGCGGCTTCTCGAAGGTCTTCGTCGCCCTGGCCATCGTCGCCCTGGGCGCTCTGGCTTCGGCCATCCTGCTGCCGCGAATCGGCGAGCCCGCTGCTGCAGACCGCCCGGCGACCGGCGCCGCCTCGTAAATCCGCGCTCAGATTCCCAGGCTGTTGACCCAGTCGGTTGCCTGCATCTGGGCCAGATTCAATGCCTTGGGCGGAATATCGAGCTGCTTGCACAGCGCAGCCACGCCAGCCAGCGACGGATCTTCACAGGCCTCGGCCAGTTGCAGAAAGGGTCCGAACTCACCGCCTCGCGTGAGCAGGCCCTCTGCAACTGACGGCGGCAGTTCCAGATCCGCCAGCGCTTCATTCATGGGCAGCATCAGCATGGCCGGCAGCAGCGAGAAGGTGCCAGCGATAAAGAGGTTGTCGCGTTGCCCCATATCAAAACGATTTTCGCCGAGCAGCTCGAGCAGCCGCCCGCGGGTGATCGCGGTGCGGGCAAGCACCTGCGCAGTCGGATCCTTGCTGTCGGCGGTTGCCAGCAGCAGCGTGAGCCAGCGGGCGAGCCTGTTGTAGCCCAGCAGGCTGATCGCATGCTTGAGCGAATCGATGCGGGTCGACAGGCCCATTCCGGCCGAATTCATGTATCGGATCAGCTTGACCGACAGCGCGACATCGCGCTTGAGCGCATTGTCGACATCCATGACATCGGCATTTCGCAGCAGCAGGCGGATCGCCTGAAGCACCGCGGCACGTGATGGCTCGAGTCGTTTTGCCGACAGCGTTTCAGGCCGCGCGAAATAAAAACCCTGCAGGCAATCAAAGCCAAGCGCCAGGCAGGCAGTGGCCTGCTCTCGGGTCTCGAGCTTTTCGGCCACCAGCACTCGGCGACCGGACACCCCTCTGAGCAGCTTGGCGACCACCGGCAGCTTGTCCATCGTGACCCGCAGCAGGTCGACCTTGGCATGGGTGGTGAGCGCAAACACCGGTTGACGCAGAATCGCAGGCGAATTGACGGTCACCGATACGCCGTAGCCCAGACGACGCAGCTCGGTGATCCGCGACAGACAGGCCTCGTCAAACTCTGCATCGGCACTGAATTCCAGGACCGTGCGTTTTGGATCAAGCAGCAGGATCGGTGAGCTGTCCCCGATCGTCCCGGGTGCCACGTTCACGAATCCGAACTTGCCACCAAGCACCTGCTCCGGACCGATGTCCTGCAGCAGCGACGCGATCACCATCAGGCTGGCACGGTCGCCGTCTTCGAACTGCGCATCGGTCGACTGGGCGTTGGCGCGGTAAAGCAGCTCATAGCCGATCAGCTGCTGATTGCGATCGAGAATCGGCTGGCGTCCCAGAAAAGCCTTAGGCTCGATAATCGGCGCTGGCAGGGTCGGATCGGCGAGATCGGTTGTGTGTGAAGACGCTTGCGCGGTACCGGCACTCATACCAGCGCAGCCTCCTGGAGTGCTGCGCTGGCCGTGGTCCGGGCACGCACGAGCGCGCGACTTGAAATCGAGAGCTCGGCACACAGCGCATCGATTCGATCGGTATCGTCGGCCTCGAGTGCTTCGGCCAGCTCGAGCAGCGGGCCGAAACGGCCCTCACGGGTGGTGAGTGCATCAGCAACCGCCTCGGGCAGGGCCACGGTGCGAATCGACTCGCCCATGGTCTGCATCAGCATCGACGGCAGGACCGAGAAGGCGCCCACCAGAAAGAGGTTGTCGCAATCGGTGCCGTTGAAGTAGTCGGCGCCGACCATCTCGAGCATGCGCCCGCGCATGACCGCCACCGCAATCAGCCGCTCGGCGGCCGGTGACGGCTCTTCGACCGTGGCCTGCAGCAATTGAATCCAACGGGCGAGCCGGCGGTTGCCCACCAGTTCGAGCGCATGACGCAGCGATTCGACTTCGATCATCAGCCCGAAATTGGAGGCAGCGGTGTAGCGCAACAGCCGCCAGCACAGCGCGATGTCATGCTTGAACGTGGCCTCGATGGCCTCGAGACTGGCGTTGGCGGCGAGCTGCTCGAGAATCCGGGCGAGCACGGCATGACGAACGCCGAGCTTGACGCTGCCCATGACTTCGGGCCGTCCGATATGCCAGCCTTGCAGGCCATGAAAACCGAGTTCGATGCAGCGTCGGGCCTGGGCCGGTGTCTCGACTTTCTCGGCAATCAGGGTGTGTGCACCGAAGCGCAGATTCGCCACGAAAACATCGAGCAGACTGTCATCGACGCGGCTCAGATCAACCTTCAGGTGGGAGGCAATCTCGAGCCAGGGAGCCAGCGAATCCATCGGCGGGACCGCGGTCACCGAGATGCCGAAACCGTCCTGGCGCAGGGCGCGCAGGCGCTGCATCGTCGAGGCATCCGGCAGCACCGAGGAGGAGAGTTCGAGGACGGTGAGTCGCGGCGTCAACAGACTCAGGGCGTCGGCCTGATGCAAGGCGCCCGAGCCGATATTGACGAACGCCATTCGCCCTGCAAGCACCTGAGCATGACCCAGGTCGTGCAAAAGGGTCGACATGACGCTCAGGCTGGCGCTGTCTTCATCTTCGAAGCAGGCTCGGTCCTCAGCCCCGGAGGTCCGGTACAACAGTTCGTAGCCCATGAGTCGACCATCGCGGTCGATGATCGGCTGACGGCCCAGAAAAGCTTGCAGTGGTTCAGACATGGACGCGACTCTTGAGGATCAGTCGGACCATTATCGCGACCGGTCGCCGAGATACCGAGACCTGATTCGTCGGCGCGGACCGGTGGCCAATCGAGGCCGCCGGACGGCGTTTTTTCCGCTCAAGTCAGGCGTGTTCGTGCCGTAATGCGTTCACGAGAGGCCACACTTTAGGCCGAAAAACCGCCTCAGAAGATGCTTTCGCGAATAAAGATCAGATCATCGGGTCGGATCGGGTCTTCAAGCCTGGGCTCAAGGGCATCAAGCTTTCCATCGGTTCTGCGGCGACTCAAGCGCACCCCTTTGTCGGTTCCGCGAAGCGTCAGGCCGCCACCCTTGGCGATCGCCTGGGCAACGGTCATGCCGCGATCGACGCCATACATCCCGGGGCGCTGGACCTGGCCATAAATGTAGTACTGAGGCGCGCGACTGACGTAGATCACATCGCCTGCATGCATCGACGGGTCTTTCGAGCGGTTGCCGGATGCAAACATGTCGACCATGTCGATCTCGATCCGGGTCTCCTTGCCGTCCCGGGTGGTCACCAGCACCACCTCGTCGGCGCCGGCCGCGGTCACGCCTCCTGCCAGCGAGAGCACTTCGGATAAACGCATGCCGGTGGTTTCAAGCGGATATCGCCCCGGTCGGGTCACATTGCCCAGTACCGAGACCTGCTGGCTGCGAAAGGTCGTGATGTTGACCGTCACCTGCGGGTTCTGCAGAAACTTGCCGTCACGCAGGCGCTGCGCAATCAGCTTTTCAATGTCGGTGCTCGACATGCCGCCGATACGCACCGGCCCGAGCAGCGGGTAAGAGATCACGCCGGCCTCGGACACCCGGGCGTCGACCGTCAGCTCGGGGCTCTGGAAAACCTGGATCCGAATCGCATCGCCAGCCCCCAGCACGTAATCGTCACGAGGCGCCTGTGCCTCAGCCTGCTGGGCGCGGGCGGGCGCCGGGCCGAGCGTGGCCAGACAGCCCACCGCAAACAGCAGGGCGCCGAAACCTCGAACCAGTCTGTGCCTTGCAAAGCGTGCCATCTTGATCCTCCTGAATCCTGATTGGTCAGAACGCTGCCCGCACGCCGATACCGAACCAGTTGTCGGTGAACGCGTACTGGCTGTAATTCGAGCTGCGTTCGATGCGCGCGGCATCGGCAAACACGAAGATCCGTCTTGCGACTTCGTAGTTCAGGCGCAGCCCGACCTCATTGATGTTGTCCTTGCGCACCGGTGTGCCATCGAGAACGAAACCCGGATCGCCCTTGTAGCTGCGATTGGCGAAGGCGAGCACGCCATCGA
Organism: Bordetella parapertussis; assembly: GCA_945883285.1. Taxonomy (GTDB): domain Bacteria; phylum Pseudomonadota; class Gammaproteobacteria; order Burkholderiales; family Burkholderiaceae_E; genus UBA4615. Next base: position 5,014 of record CAMCXH010000074.1, read on the forward strand.
CGCTGGTGCGGGCGCCGACCTGCCAGGTCGGCCGAAAGGCGATGCCCATGGCGTCGATGTAGTTGGCCGTCGGCAGCGTGGCGCTGTCGATCGTGCGAAAAACCGCCGCGCGCATTGTGACTGCACCCGACAGGGGCCACTCGAAGTCCATGCCGCCTGTCACGCCCGAGAAATCACGCTGCGACACGTTTTCATAGCTTCTGCGGGTGTAGCCGATACTGCCTCTGATTCGACTGGCGTCGGTGGGCCGATACGTGATTCGCATCAGCGCCGCGTCCTGACGATAGGCGTTGTCGACTGCGGCCGGCAGCAGATTGCCGTTTGAATCGAAGACCTGCTGATTCGGATAGCTGCCGTTCTCGTGGCGCCAGACAAAGTCGATTTCGGTCGCGCTGCCGGCCGCGGCCCGCCTCACACCGAGCTCGGCTCCCACCCGGTTGAAGTCCGACGCGGCCTGCGACGCCAGCGAGTTGCTGCCGACCGCACTGTCCAGCGCACCGATCAGGGCCCAGTTCTGTGTCATGCGAAACCCGAGCAGCGCGCGTCCGAACTGAAGGTTCTGCAGGTTGTTCTGACCGCCGGAGATGGCATCGAATGGCGTCTGAAACTGCGCGAAACGGGCGGTCAGCTCGCCGAACACCGGCCGCCCGACCTCCCATGCCCAGGTGCCGCCGGCGGTGTAGCCGAGATAGTCGTAACTGCTGAAGTTGACGTACTTGACCGGCTCGATGGTGGCATACGCGGTGATGCGCTGCAGACTGATATCGCGCTCGAAGCGCACACCGATCAGCGCGCGTGCCACGGTATCGCTGGCGCCATCGGCCACCCGGAAGATGTTGCTGTGTTGCTCGACCGAAGCGGCAGCGTCGATGCTGAAGACGTCTTCGACCGGGATCGGGGCCGAGACCGGCTGCGCCAAGCCACTGACGGCTGGAGCGAACATCGAAAGGGCTGCGCTGAGTCGCCGGAAGGATGAAATCGTCATCATGGTCCTGTGGCGAAGGCCTCGTCGATCGCTGAGCTGCTGGTGCCGATCGCTGAAGCGGCTGGTAGGCAGACCCAAGCTAGCAGCTTCGGGGGGACAGACCAATCGGGCGAAATGGTCGCCCGGGTGAAATGCAAGCGCTCATTCACATAGGAAATCGCAAGGTGGACGCCTGACGCTGACCATCAGGCTGCCCGACGAAGATCCGCTTGGGTGCTGGCTGTGCAGCCGGATTGCCTCAGGCCCGGCCGGATGGCGCACAACGCGATGCGATCAAGCGGGGCCGTATGGGTGCTGCCCGTCCGACACGGCCAGGCTCTGTTTTGCCCCGATCAAGTCAGCCAGGCCTCCCACGGCGGGGAGGGCTCGAATCGACCGGCCGGCAGCAATGTTCAGCATTACGGGGCGACGCGCGATCGGCGCAAGCACGTGGCACACGCCACCAATGCGGCAATAGCGAGCCGCCCGGATGAGGCGCCGAGATTTCCGAAATTATCATCTGACCCCGATTTACTCAGCGAATCGGATCGATTGGGAGGATCAATTGGCACTCGTCGGCAGTGAGTGCTAATATTTTTCGATCGGGGTCTTGCCCCAATAAAGGAAGTCTGAATGACTCGCGTCTCGAATGCTCTGGTAAATGCCCCGGAAACCGCCGGTGCCATGCTGGCCATTCCGCCCGTCGGGAATATCGACGCCTATATCTCAGCGGTGCATCGCGTTCCGATGCTCACCGCCGAGAACGAGGTTTTGCTCGCTCGCCGCCTTCAGAACGACGGCGATCTCGACGCTGCCCGTCTGCTGGTGCTGTCGCATCTGCGGCTGGTCGTCTCGATTGCCCGCCAGTACATGGGCTACGGCTTGACCCATGCCGACCTCATCCAGGAAGGCAACATCGGTCTGATGAAGGCGGTCAAACGCTTCGATCCCGATCGTGGCGTGCGCCTGGTGTCGTTTGCCATGCACTGGATCAAGGCCGAGATCCATGAGTACGTCCTGAAGAACTGGCGGCTGGTCAAGGTCGCCACCACCAAGGCGCAGCGCAAGCTGTTCTTCAACCTGCGCTCCATGAAGCGCGACACCCACACGCTGAGTCCCGAAGCCGCGCAAGCCATTGCACGCGACCTCAATGTGCGGGTGCAGGACGTGGTCGAAATGGAAACCCGCATGGGTGGCGGCGACATCGCGCTGGAGCCGTCCGACGACGGCAGCGACGACGACTATGCGCCGATCGCCTATCTGCGGGCCACGCACAGCGAACCGACCCAGGTCCTCGAAGATCGGGCCTTCGATCGGCTCCAGGGCGAAGGCCTGCTAGAGGCCCTCGAATCGCTCGATGCCCGCAGCCGTCGGATCATCGAAGCCCGCTGGCTGCGCGACGACGACGACGGGGGCACGCTCACGCTTCACGAACTCGCCGACGAGTTCGGCGTCTCGGCCGAACGCATCCGGCAGATCGAAGCCAAAGCACTCAAGACGATGAAAAACGCGCTGTCCGAATACGCCTGAGGCCTGCTCAGGCGCGAACGATCGGGCCTATTACCGCCGCGAATTAACGGCGGTAATAGGCCCGATACCAGTCGACAAAGCGCCGCACACCCTCACGCACATCGGTGCGCGGCGCAAACCCCACCAGCGATGCCAGCTCGGATGTGTCGGCGAAAGTCGCCGGCACATCGCCTGGCTGCATCGGCAAAAGGCGCTTGATGGCCTGAACGCCGGTGGCCGCTTCCATCGCGCCGATGAAGTCGAGCAGCGCCACCGGCTCGGCATTGCCGATGTTGAAGACACGGTAGGGCGCCCGGCTGCTGGCCGGATCAGGGTTGCCGGGATCGAAATCCGGGTTGCCACCCGGCGGATGATCGAGCACCCTCACCACCCCTTCGACGATGTCGTCGATATAGGTGAAGTCGCGTCGCATGTCGCCATGATTGAAGACATCGATCGGGCGACCGGCGAGCATCGCATCGGCAAACAGAAAGGCGGCCATGTCGGGCCGCCCCCAGGGACCGTAGACGGTAAAAAAGCGCAAACCGGTCGTCGGCAGCCGGAAAAGATGGCTGTAGGTATGCGCCATCAATTCATTGGCTTTCTTGGTCGCGGCATACAGACTCACCGGGTGGTCGACCGGATCATGCTCTGAAAACGGCATCCGGGTATTGCCGCCATAAACACTCGATGACGAGGCATAGACCAGATGCTTCACCCCCGAGTGGCGACAGCCTTCGAGAATGTTGACGAAGCCGACCAGGTTGGAATCGGCATAGGCATGCGGGTTGGTGATCGAGTAGCGCACGCCTGCCTGCGCGGCCAGATGCACCACGTGATCAAACCGGTGCTCTTCGAAGAGCGCGGCCATGGCAGGCCTGTCGGCCAGATCGATTTTGCGAAAGACAAAGCCGGGTTGCCCCTCGAGTCGAGCCAGTCGCGCCAGCTTGAGCGCCGGATCGTAATAGTCGTTGAGGTTGTCGATGCCGATCACCCGCGCACCCGAGGCCAGCAGGCTGGCCGCGACATGCATGCCGATGAAGCCGGCAGCGCCGGTCACCAGGATGGTCGTCGCAGGCGGCACGACGTTCATGATCGCGCTGCTCAGGGACGACCGATGGAGATGTACTCCAGGCCGCTCGCGCGCGGCAGGTCAGGCGGATACATATTGCGTCCGTCGATGATCACCGGCGATTTGATCGCCGCCTTGATCGCATCGAAATCAGGACTGCGGAACTCCTTCCATTCGGTGACGATCAGCAGCGCATCGACGCCTTCGAGCGCCTGCATCGGATTGGTGCCGTAGCTCAACCCGGCACGCTCACCGATAGCTCGCTGCGCTTCATGGATGGCCACCGGATCGTAGGCGCAGACCGTGGCGCCACGTGCGAGCAGATCGTCGATCACGACCCGGCTCGGCGCCTCGCGCATGTCATCGGTATTGGGCTTGAAGGCCAGGCCCCAGAGCGCGAAGTGCTTGCCGCTCAGATTGGCACCGAAACGCGCAACGACTTTTTCGACCAGCACATGCTTCTGGGCGTCGTTGGCAGCTTCGACCGCATTGAGCACATGCATCGGCCGACCATGATCGGAGGCGGTGCGAATCAGCGCCTTGACGTCCTTGGGAAAACACGAGCCGCCATAGCCCGCGCCGGAATAGAGGAAGTGATAGCCGATGCGCGGGTCGGATCCGATGCCCTGACGGACCAGTTCGATGTCGGCACCAACCTGTTCGGCCAGCAGCGCCAGTTCGTTCATGAAGGAAATTCGGGTGGCCAGCATGGCGTTGGCGGCATATTTGGTCAGCTCGGCCGAGCGCACATCCATCACGACCAGACGCTCGTGATTGCGCTGGAAAGGCGAGTAGAGCGCCCTCATCAGGAAGATCGCCTGATCGTCGTCGGCACCCACCACGATCCGGTCGGGTCGCATGAAATCCTCGACTGCGGCACCCTCCTTCAGAAACTCGGGATTGGAGACCACCGCGTAGGGCACTTCGACGCCACGCAGGCGCAACTCATCGGCAATCGCTTCGCGGACCTTGTCGGCGGTACCGACCGGCACGGTCGATTTGTCGACCACGACCTTGTAGTCGGTCATGTGGCGACCGACGTTGCGCGCGGCGGCCAGCACATATTGCAGATCGGCCGAGCCGTCTTCATCGGGCGGCGTGCCGACCGCGATGAACTGGATCGTGCCGTGGTCGGCCGCCCGCTTGACGTCGAGCGTGAACTTCATGCGACCGGCTGCGACATTGCGCCGAACCATCTCCTGAAGGCCCGGCTCCCAGATCGGGATTTCGCCCTGTTCGAGCATGGCAATCTTGCGCGTATCGACATCCAGGCAGAGTACGTCGTTACCCATTTCGGCCAGGCAGGCGCCTGAAACCAGACCGACATAGCCGGTCCCAATCACGGTGATTTTCATCCCCTGATTCTAGCGCCCCGAGATGAAGGAACCGCGAAACCCCGTCTCAGCCGGTTCGCCGCAGCGGACACATGGCAGCCGGTGCGGCACAAAAGGCAGCCCTTTGCATCAGGATTCAGACAGCGGCCCGGGTGGGCGGGGGCCAGGCGTGTGCCGGCGCAGCTCAGGAGGGTCGGCGCGCCACGATCCAGGCAACGATCGCCAACCCGGCGAGCAGGCCCGAGCCCGAGGTCATTGCGCCGGAAGGCGCAGGAAACTCTGCGCCGGGCGAGCTCCCCGGGCGGGTCGGCAGCGGCGTTGCCACCGTCGCTGCCTCGGCGGCAGCCGTGCTGACCACCGCCAGGACGGAATGCGGCATGACCGACTGGGCATCGGCAGCGGCCGTCATGAGCATCGCGGTGGTTCGCGACGCAGACTCGGCATCGACCGGGTCGCGCGCAGCGCCCTGGGCAAGTGAGGTCATCAGAGCAAGCAGTACAGGCAGAGCAAGCAATCGCAGCATGACCGGACCCCGGAAGTTCGATCGACACTCGCGTCGATCATGCTGAGCCAGACGCAAACCGCGTGCCCGACCAGGCTGATCGGCCGATGTCGACCACCGCCTGCGGGTCGATGCAAAGCCTGCCCGGGCACGCTCGTCGCATACCGGAAAAGCGTTGCACTGACGACCCTGCGGAGGCTCGATTCTGATGTCGGACGATCCGGTTCACCACAGCGCGTTGCACTCACCGCTTGGCGAGATCGCGGCCGATCAGGGCATGCGCTCGCAGGCGACCGGCCGCTTGAGCACGCCAATGGGCAACGCCAGCCACAACCTGATGTGGATGCTGCGATCGCTGGTTGACCCGGCCATCACGCTGCTCACCCTGCTGGCGGTGGCGCTCGTCGTGCAGGGCGGCGTGCGCAATCGGGACATCATCCTGGCGGTGATCGCCTTTTCACTCAGTTATCCGGGAAGCGTCGGCTTCGATCACCGGCCGCGTCGGCTGCTGCGCCAGATCTTCGGCAGCTGGGGCGCGCTGTGCGGGCTGATGCTGCTCTTCGGGCTGGCCACCGGCATGCTGCGCTCCTTCGACCCGAACATCCTGGCCGCGTGGGTCATTGCCACACCTGTCCTGCAGGCGATGGCCCATCAGCTGATCCCGTCGCTGCTGGCCCGCGTGTGGGCGATCAGCGAGCAAGATCGGGCGGTGATCATCGGCGCCAACGAGCTTGGCCGAACCCTGGCTCGTGCGCTGCTGGCCGATCCGCTGGAAGACACCCGGGTCACCGCGTTCTTTGACGACCGAACGCCTGCGCGGCTGGGCGAAACGCTCGAGCTGCCGGTACGGCGCGGGCTGGAAAACGTCGCCGACTTCGTGCGCGAACAGCGCATCGACCGGATCTATATTGCTTTGCCGATGGCCTCCCAGCCGCGGATCCTGAATCTGCTCGACCAGTTGCGGGACACCACCGCATCAATCTACTTCCTTCCGGACATCTTCCTGTACGACCTCATCCAGGCGCGTGTCGACACCGTTGGCGGCCTGCCGGTGGTCGCGGTCTGCGAGACGCCTTTTCACGGCACCACCGGCGTCATCAAGCGGCTTTCAGACCTGTGCATCGCGCTGCCGGCGATTGTGATGACCGGCCCGGTGATGCTGACGATTGCACTGGCCATCAAGCTGACCATGCCCGGTCCGGTGCTGTTTCGCCAGCGCCGCTACGGCCTGGACGGCGAGCAGATCGTGGTCTGGAAGTTCCGCACGATGCGGGTGGCCGAAGATGGCGATGTGGTCAGACAGGCCACCCGCCATGACGAGCGGATCACGCCATTGGGCGCGTTTTTGCGACGCAGCTCGCTCGACGAACTGCCCCAGTTCTTCAACGTCTTGCAGGGACGCATGAGTGTGGTCGGGCCGCGACCGCATGCAGTGGCCCACAACGAGATGTACCGCAAGCTGATCAAGGGTTACATGATCCGGCACAAGGTCAAACCCGGCATCACCGGCTGGGCGCAGGTCAATGGCGCGCGTGGCGAGACCGACACCATCGAGAAGATGCAGCGGCGCATCGCCTACGACATCGAGTATCTGCGGTCGTGGTCGCTGCGCCTGGATGTCGCCATTGTCTGGCGCACGATCACCCAGGCGATCAGGGGCGATCGCAATGCTTACTGAGGGTCAGCGACCCGCAAGCAGCTGGCGCAGGTCGGCGGTGATCTCGGGCACGGTCTGGGTCGAGCGGATATAGAGCCGCAGGCGCCCCTGATCGTCGAGCGCATAGGACGCCGCGGTGTGATCGAGGGAGTAGGCGCCCGGCGTTTTGCCCGGCACCTTCTGAAAGAAGACCTTGAACTCGCGGGCGGCTCGGGTCGTGGCCTCGGTGTCACCGCGAAGCGCAATGAAAGTCGGATTGAAAGCGGTGACATAGGCGCCGAGCATGGCAGCGCTGTCGCGCTCGGGATCGAGGGTCACAAGGACCACCTGTACCCGGGCCGCGTCATTGCCGAGCTCTTTCATGACCGCAGCCATGGCCGAGAGCGTCGTGGGGCAGACATCCGGGCACTGGGTGAAACCGAAAAACAGCACCACCACCTTGCCCTTGAAATCGGCCAGGGTGCGCGGCTGGCCGTTCTGGTCGTTGAGCGAGAGCGATTTGCCGTAATCGGCGCCGGTGACATCGGTCGAGAAGAAAGGCGCCTTGCTGCTCGGCCGGTCGCAGCCGGCAAGCCCGCCGAACAGGCCGCCCAGCGCAATCACCATTGCCAGCATCAGTGTGCGCGTGGCCTTGGGCGACGCGCAGGCGGCCAGGCGACTCAAAACCAGTGATCCAGCAGCAGCGCGGCAAACAGCGCCATCAGGTAGTAGATGGAGTAGCCGAAAGTGCGACGCGCCAGCGCATCGGAATAGCTGCGCCACAGTCGCCAGGCATAGCCGATGAAGATGCCGCCGAGCACCGTGGCGCTGACCAGATAGAGCCAGCCGCTCATCCGGATCATGAAGGGCAGGAAGGTCGTGGCCACCAGCAGGACGGTATAGAGGAGGATATGCAGGCGGGTAAACGGCAGGCCGTGGGTGACCGGCAGCATCGGCAGGCCGGCGCGCCGGTAATCCTCGACCCGGTAGAGCGCCAGCGCCCAGAAGTGCGGTGGCGTCCAGACGAAGATGATCAGAAAGAGCACCAGCGCCTGGGGGCCGACATCATTGGCCACCGCTGCCCAGCCGAGCACCGGCGGCATCGCGCCGGAAGCACCGCCGATCACGATGTTCTGGGGCGTGGCCGGCTTGAGCACGATGGTGTAGATCAGGGCATAGCCGACGAAGGTTGCCAGCGTGAGCCACATGGTGAGCGGATTGACGAAGGCCAGCAGCAGCCAGGCGCCTGCGCCGCCCAGCAAGGCGGCAAAGGCCAGCGCCCCCGAGGCCGAGACCTCGCCGCGCGCCGCCGGGCGGGCCCGTGTGCGGGCCATGCGGGCATCGATGCCGCGCTCGATCATGCAGTTGAAGGTAAAACCCGCGCCGGCCAGCAGCGAGATGCCGGCAATCCCGAACACCAGTATCCGCCATGGCACGAGCTCGTCGGTAGCCAGCACCATGCCGATGACCGCGCAAAAGGCGGTCAGCATCACGATTCGCGGCTTGGTCAGCTCGATGTACTGACGCAGCGTATGGGCGAACGTTGGCGGAGAATGTTCGAGCAGGTCCATCGGGGGGAGGATTGGTGATCAGGCTCTGGCCGCAGCAGACCAGGCCGGTAAGGCTACCATGAGGAGCAGACCCATCAGTGCGGCCGCGCCGCCGGTATGCAGCACTGCAGCGACCAGCGGCCAGTCGAGAAAAATATTGGTCAGACCGGTCACGGCCTGCAGGGCCAGCACCGCCAGGATCAGATTGCCGATCGGCCGGCTGAGCACCGAGCGGCGCAGCCGCAGCGCCAGCGCCCCCACCACGACGAAGACCACCCCGGCAAAGAGGCGGTGCACAAAGTGGATGGCGGTGAGCGCCTGAAACGGCAGGGCCTGGTCGTCGCCCTGATAACCCAGGCGGCGCCAGAGTTCGAAGCCGGCGCGAAAGTTCATGTCGGGCCACAGGCTGCCCTGGCACAGCGGGAAATCGCGACACGCCAGAGTCGCGTAGTTAGTGCTTACCCATCCGCCGAGCGCGATCTGGCAAAGAAGCACCGCCAGCGCGATCGTGACCAGCGGCCGCAATCGGGACGCACCCGACACCGCTGACAGGGTCTGCGTGGCCGGACGCACCCGTACCCACTGGGCAAGCAGCAGCCCGAACAGGATCATCCCGCCCAGCAGGTGCAGGGTCACCACCAGCGGCATGAGCTTGAGTGTGACGGTGAAGGCGCCAAACGCGCCCTGAAGGATGATCCACAAGAGCGTGAACCAGGCCAGCGGCGCACTTGGCCCGGCAAGCCGGCTGGCCATGATTGCCAGCGCGATCACCAGCAGGCCCAGGCCTGCCGCGATATAGCGATGCAGCATTTCGACCCAGGCCTTGAACACCGTCACCGGGCCATCGGGGCGCAGCGCGGTCTCGGCCCGGATTTCGTCGATTGCGCCGATCGGGGTGATCTGGCCATAGCATCCCGGCCAGTCGGGGCAACCCAGTCCGGCGTCGGTCACCCGCACGAAGGCGCCGAACATGATCAGGTCGAAGGTCAGAAAGACCGCAAAGAACAGCAGTCTTCTGAACAGCGTCATCGACATCGGCCGCGACATCATGTGGCCTCAGCCGACCCGCGAGGCCTTGAGCAGCCGGCCGAGGTCCTTGCGGATGCGGGCCGGCTCGCCGGTAGCCGGGAACCGCATCATCAGATTGCCGAGCGGATCGATGACATAAAGGTAGTCCTGCAGTCGCCGACCGGCCTCGACCGGGAACACCGGGGCGAGTTCGGCCGGATCGGCGCGCAGCACCACCGTACCGGCATAGTCGCTCGCCAGTGTGTCTGCCGGCACCGCCGCATCGCCGATCAGCCAGACCCGCTCGACGCGTTCGCGATCCTTGCCGGTCATGGTGCGCTGCTGGCGCATGGCATAGAGCTTGTCGACACAGGCCGGATCGCACCCGCCGCTGTCGAACTGCAGCAGCACCCAGCGTCCGCGCAACGACTCGAACTTGAACGCGGCGCCATCGGCGCCCGACAGGCGCAGCTCGGGGATCGGCCGCTGCGGCTCGATCAGGTCGCCGAAGTTGGTGCGCCCAAGGGGGGGCATCACGTAATAGGCCAGATAGGAGGCAATCACCGGCGCGGCGCACACCAGCAGGATTGCCAGCAGCTTCAGTCGCTGGCGACGGCGCTGCGCCGGGGTTTGCGCCAGCGGCGCAGCGCCGGCGGGCGGTGGCACCGCGGGTGACGGGGAGGCGGGAGAAGGGGAGGCGGACATCGGAGTCTCGGTCATCGGCCGGATTCTACGACGCGGCGCCCGCCGACAGATCGGTTCTGCCATGTTTGAGCAGGGTCAATGGCAAGGCTTGTTCCTTTGGCACCCTGAGGTATCACGCCGGCAACGACACAGGACACCGAACCATGTGGACAGCTTTCCGACACCGAGCGGCCCGTGCGGATCGACCAGGCGGGTGGTCGCAGGCGCCGCTGTACCCGCACGGGCGCAGAGCGTTTCTGGCGATTCCGCTGCTCATCCTGCTGCTCACCCGGTCTGCGCCGGCTGCGGGTGGGGCGGCACCGGCTGGACTGCGTCCGGTCGAGCGCGCGGGCTGGATCCTCGACGCATCGGATCGCTGATGCTGGCCGAGCAAATCTCCCGCGGCGCGCTCGCGTCACGCCTCTTCGATGTCTGCCTGATCGGCGCCGGTCCGGCCGGCATCACGCTTGCCACCGAACTCGGCGCACGCGGTCATTCGGTGCTGCTGCTCGAAGCCGGGGCGGCCAGTTACGAGGAAAGCTCGCAGGCGATGTATCAGGGCGAGGTGGTCGGTGCGCTGAGATTCGCGCTCGATACCAGCCGGCTGCGTTACCTGGGTGGCGCATCAAATCACTGGGGCGGTTTTTGCCAGGCGCTCGATGCGGTCGACTTCGAATCGAAGGTCGCGGGCATCGATACCGAATGGCCGATCCGCCGGCGTCATCTCGATCCCTACCTCGCACGGGCCGAAGCCATCGTGGAGATCCCGGCCCTGCCCCCCGACCGGCCTTATGGCGAGCAACTGCGACTGACCACCATGCGCTTTTCGCCGCCGGTCAATTTCGCAACGAAGTATCGCGCCACCCTCGAGAAGTTGCCGAATGTGGCGACGATCCTGCAGGCCTGCGTGGTCAATCTGAACGAGCAAGGCGGGGCAATCGTCTCGGTCGAGGTGACCGATCCTGACAACGGCCGGCACATTGCCCGGGCAAGGCGCTTCGTGCTTTGCTCGGGTGGCATCGAGAACAGCCGCATCCTGCTGTGGGCCAATCATCTGAATGACGGGCGAGTCGTCAGGGATGCGCGCGCGCTCGGTCGCTACTGGCTCGAGCATCCGCACTTCACGATCGGCGAGGCCTTTCTCGATGAACGCGCGCCCTTCGTCTACGACAAATGGTCGATCGCCTGGTCGAGCCCGACCGCGCAGGCGATTCGCGACAAACGCGCACTGAACGCCGGTCTGCGCCTGACCCGGCGCAATCGCGAGGCCTCGCGCCAGATGATCGCCGACCTGTCGTGCGTGGCACCCGAGCTCGGTCAGTGGGCAATGGCCAAGCTCAAGCGTCGGCTGTTTTGTGGCGCGATGCTGCGCGCCTCCTGGGAGCAGGCACCACGGGCCTGGAATCGCGTGGTGCTGTCGACCGATCGCGACCGTCACGGCACGCCGC
>CAMCXH010000075.1 GCA_945883285.1 Bordetella parapertussis
CCAGCAGAACACCGATCAGGCCACCGTGAAACGACATGCCGCCCTGCCAGACCGCAAGGGCTTCAAGGGGATGCTGCAGATAATAAGCAGGCTTGTAAAAGATGACATAGCCCAGCCTGCCGCCAAGCACCACGCCGATTACGCCATAAAAGAGGAGATCTTCGACATCGGGCTTTTTCAGTCCGGTGCGAAGGCCATCGGGGGTATGACCGACCCGCCAGCAGCCCAGGAAATAGAACGCCGCGAAAGCGGCCAGATACATCAGCCCGTACCAGCGGATGGCAAGCGGGCCGAGCTGCAGCGCGATCGGGTCGAAATTGGGATGGATCAGCATCAAGGCATCGATTCGGATCGGCCCTGGGGCCAACAGACAATCTGCAAAAAGCCGGCATCGCAACCGGCGCTCAACCCGAAGTTCAGGCGAAATTGCGGCGCAGGAATTGACACGCCGGCAGGCGATTGTCCCATGCCTTGGAACCGAGTTCCGAGCGAGGTCGCCTGCGTCATTCCAGACCCGGTCAGGCGTGGCCATTTTGCAATCGAATCGCCGGGCGTTAACCTCGGGGGCTGCTTTTTCATTCTCGACCCGATCCGGAGCCCGCGATGACCGCGAACCGCCGTTCCCGCAATATCACCGAGGGCGTTGCCCGCGCCCCCAATCGTTCGATGTACTACGCGATGGGCTATCGCACGACCGACTTCGCCAATCCGATGATCGGTATCGCCAACGGCCACTCGACGATCACTCCCTGCAATTCCGGACTTCAGCCGCTCGCCGACGCAGCCGTGGACGCGATTCGCGCCGCCGGCGGCAATCCGCAGACCTTCGGAACACCCACGATCAGTGACGGCATGTCGATGGGCACCGAAGGCATGAAGTATTCGCTGATCTCGCGCGAGGTCATTGCCGACTGCGTCGAGACCGCGGTTCAGGGCCAGTGGATGGATGGCGTGCTGGTACTGGGCGGCTGTGACAAGAACATGCCCGGCGGCATGATCGGCATCCTGCGCTGCAATGTGCCGGCGATCTATGTTTATGGCGGCACGATCAAGCCCGGGCACTGGAAGGGCAAGGACCTCACCGTGGTGTCGGTCTTCGAAGCGGTCGGCGAGTTTTCACGCGGTCGCATGAGCAGCGAGGACTTCGACGGCATCGAAAAAAATGCCGTCCCAGGCACCGGCTCCTGCGGCGGCATGTTCACCGCCAACACCATGTCCTCATCGTTCGAGGCGCTTGGCATGAGCCTGCTGGGCTCCTCGACCATGGCCAACCCGGATGCCGAAAAGCGCGTCTCGACCGCCGAATCAGCGCGCGTCCTGGTGCAGGCGGTGCGCAACAATCTGCGCCCGCGCGACATCGTCACCCGTGAATCGATCGAAAACGCGGTCACGCTCATCATGGCCACTGGCGGATCGACCAATGCGGTGCTGCATTTCCTGGCCATTGCGCATGCGGCCGAGATCAACTGGACGATCGACGACTTCGAGCGCGTTCGCACTCGCGTGCCGGTGATCTGCGACCTCAAGCCCTCGGGCCAATACGTGGCGACCGACCTGCATGCGGCCGGCGGCATTCCGCAGGTCCTCAAGCTGCTGCTCGATGCCGGCCTGATCCACGGCCACTGCATGACCATCACCGGGCGCACCCTCGGCGAAGAGCTTGCCGCCTGGCCCTCGGCACCGCGTGCCGACCAGAACGTGATCCTGCCGCTCGATCGCGCCATCTACGAGCAGGGCCATCTGGCCATCCTCAAAGGCAATCTGTCGCCCGAAGGCTCGGTCGCCAAGATCACCGGACTGAAAAACCCGGTGATCACCGGCCCGGCCCGGGTTTTCGACGACGAGCAGTCGGCGCTGGCCGCGATCATGGAAAACCGTATCGTGGCCGGCGATGTGCTTGTGCTGCGCTACCTCGGTCCCAAGGGCGCCCCTGGCATGCCAGAGATGCTGGCGCCCACCTCGGCGATCATCGGAGCAGGTCTTGGCGAGTCGGTGGCACTGATCACCGACGGGCGTTTCTCAGGCGGCACCTGGGGCATGGTGGTCGGCCATGTGGCGCCGGAAGCGGCCGCCGGCGGCAATATCGCCATGATCCATGAGGGCGATTCGATCACAGTCGACGCCCACAAGCTGCTGCTGCAACTCAACATCGATGATGCCGAACTTGCGCGCCGTCGCGCCGCCTGGCAGCCGCCGGCACCGCGCTATACCCGTGGGGTGCTTGCGAAGTTCGCCAAACTTGCCTCGAGCGCGAGCAAGGGCGCGGTCACCGATCTCTTCGAATAGGCGAAGGCGAAAAAACGTCAGGCGCGAACGGTCAGGGTGCGGTCAGCGATCGCCCCGTGCTTTTCGAAACTGCGCCTCGACCCGCCGCTTGTGCTGATCGGCCCATTCGGACGCTTCGACCGAACGACGGTCTCGGCCGAACTTGCGCTCGAGCCATTCGAACCAGATGATCGCAAGGCCCAGGGGCAACAGGACCCACCACCAGGACAGGGTAGCGAGCACCCCGAATCCCGACAGCTTTACGATCACCATGATGGCGCCGATCCAAACCAGATACATCGGACGTTCCCGTCAATCAACTTTGACAAAGGATCCACGAAGCGCGGTCAGACAGTCGATCCCAGCAAGCCCGACGGCTGCCTGCGGGGTTCGAACGGGGGCTGCCACCCGCACCGCGTTGTAATCACCTGCTTTTTCATCTGGACAGCCGTCATTTCTGCCCGTACCTTCTGACCATCGTTTATGGAGCCATGATGACCCTCGTCGCGATCCGCCCTGCCCTCTTCGCGATTGCCTTGCTGAGTTCAGGCGCAGTCAGTGCCAGTCCTGAACTGGCAAAGTCGCGCAACTGCGCGGCCTGCCACGCGGTGGACAAGAAGCTGATCGGGCCCGCCTACAAGGACATCGCCGCCAAATACGCCTCCGACAAGGACGCCATCAACCGGCTCTCCAAGAAGGTCCGTGAAGGGGGTGTCGGTGTCTGGGGCCAGATTCCGATGCCCGCCAATCCCCAGGTGAGCGAAGCCGACGCGATCACCCTGGTCACCTGGGTTCTGTCAGCCAGATAAGCCCCGCAGTTCATTCTTCCTCGACCGCCCAGCAGGACCTGCCTCAATGCAGTTCGACATCCTTTTGCAGCAGATCCTGAACGGTCTTGTCCTGGGCAGCGTCTATGCCCTGATTGCCCTGGGTTACACCATGGTCTACGGCATCCTGCAACTGATCAATTTCGTGCATGGCGATGTCCTCATGGTCGGCGCGATGGTGGGCGTCACGGTCGTCGGCCTGCTCGCCACATCGGGCTTGCCGCTGCCGCTGATTCTCGTGATCGCCATCGTCTGCGCGATTCCGGTGTGCGTGATTCTGTCGCTGCTGATCGAGCGGGTCGCCTATCGGCCGCTGCGCAACGCGCCCAAACTCGCGCCGCTGATCACCGCCATCGGCCTGTCGATCGTGATCCAGACGCTGGCGATGATCATCTGGAAACCCAATCCGATCGTCTTTCCCGACCTGCTGCCCACCAAACCGATCGAAATCGGCCCGGCCTTGCTTGCCCCCAAACAGATGCTGATCCTGGTGGTCTCGGCGGTGCTGATGATCGGACTGCTGCTGCTGGTCAACCGGACCAAGCTCGGACGCGCCATGCGGGCGACCGCCGAAAACCCCCGCATCGCCGGCCTGATGGGTGTCAATGCGAATCAGGTGATCGCGGTCACCTTTGCGATCGGCGCCTCGCTGGCGGCGGTGGCCGGCGTGCTGGTTGCCATGAACTACAACATCGCGCAATTCAGCATGGGCTTCATCCCGGGACTCAAAGCCTTCACCGCGGCGGTACTCGGTGGCATCGGCAACCTCGGTGGGGCAGTGCTGGGCGGCCTGCTGCTGGGCATCATCGAAAGTCTGGGCGCCGGCTACATCGGTGATCTCACCGGTGGCTTTCTGGGCAGCAACTACCAGGATATCTTTGCTTTCGTCGTGCTGATCCTGGTGCTGGTGTTTCGCCCCTCAGGCCTGATGGGTGAGCGGGTCGCCGACCGCGCCTGATCGCGACCCTCGTCATAACCGGCACCGCCCGCACCACCGATCGCAGCAAGCATGCAATTCCCCTCGTTCAAGGACAACCCGTTAGCCGCCTATGGCGCTACCGCGGTCATCACCCTGGCACTGCTGGCGCTGCCTTTTCTGGCGGGCAGCCAGGGCAACGGCTGGGTGCGCATCATCGACTTCGCGCTGCTCTACGTGATGCTGGCGCTCGGGCTGAATATCGTGGTCGGCTACGCCGGACTGCTCGATCTCGGCTATGTCGCCTTCTATGCGGTGGGAGCCTATCTCTACGCATTGCTGTCGTCGCCCCAGCTCGCCGAAAATTTCGAGTTCATCCGGCAGATGTTTCCGGATGGACTGCACAACTCGATCTGGCTGGTCGTGCCGCTGGGAGCGGGTCTGGCCGCCCTGTTCGGCGCGATGCTGGGCGCACCGACCCTGCGGCTGCGCGGTGACTATCTGGCCATCGTGACACTCGGTTTCGGTGAAATCGTCCGAATCTTCCTGAACAACCTGAACGCGCCGATCAACATCACCAACGGCCCGCAAGGCATCACCAATATCGATCCGATCGAGATCGCCGGGGTAAGCCTGGGCAAGACCCAGACCTTCTTCGACATCGAGGTCCCGTCGGTCTATCTGTACTACTACCTGTTCCTCGTCCTGGCAATCATCATCATCATCGTCACCATTCGGCTCCAGGACTCCCGGCTCGGACGCGCCTGGATGGCGATCCGCGAGGACGAGATCGCCGCCAAGGCGATGGGCATCAATACCCGCAATGTCAAGCTGCTCGCCTTTGCGATGGGGGCGTCGTTCGGCGGTGTGGCCGGCGCGATGTTCGCGTCCTTTCAGGGTTTCGTGTCGCCCGAGAGCTTTACGCTCATGGAGTCGGTGGTGATCGTCTCGATGGTGGTGCTCGGCGGCATGGGCCATGTACCCGGCGTGATCCTGGGGGCCATCCTTCTTTATGCGATTCCGGAGGTCCTTCGCTATGTGGCCAAGCCCGCCCAGCTCGCGATTTTCGGACAGGAACTGATTGCCCCGGAGGCGCTGCGGATGCTGCTGTTCGGGCTGTCGATGGTGCTGATCATGCTCTATCGACCTGCGGGTTTGTGGCCTGCCCGCCAGCATGGCACCGCAGCCGATGCCGCTGCTGACGCCGATGCTGACGATAGGGCCTCGCGCGAGGCCAAGCCTGCCGCCACCGGTGCGGGGCAGCCATGAGCGCGATCCCGACCGGCACGACCAGCTCGGCTTTCGCAGCTTCGAGCGGTGCCTCGCCCGAGGTACCGCTGCTGCTGGTGCAGGGTGCCGAAAAGCGCTTCGGCGGTTTGCAGGCCCTCTCCGATGTCGGCATCTCGATCGCACGCGGGCAGATCTATGGCCTGATCGGACCGAACGGCGCCGGCAAGACCACCTTCTTCAATGTCATCACCGGGCTCTACACGCCGGATGCCGGGCGCTTCGAACTCAACGGCAAGCCCTACTCGCCGACCGCCGTGCACGAGGTGGCCAAGGCGGGCATCGCCCGCACCTTCCAGAACATCCGCCTCTTTGCCGAGATGACCGTGCTCGAAAACGTCATGGTCGGGCGGCATATCCGCACGCATGCCGGCGCCTTTGCCGCGATGCTCCGGCTGCCGACGCAACGACGCGAAGAGGCCGAGATTCGCGAGCGCGCGATGCAGCTGCTCGACTATGTCGGCATTGCCCGCTATGCAAGGTTTCAGTCGCGCACCCTGTCGTATGGCGACCAGCGCCGCCTCGAAATCGCGCGTGCACTGGCCACCGAGCCGAGCCTGCTCGCGCTCGATGAGCCGGCGGCCGGCATGAATGCCACCGAGAAACTCGCCCTGCGCGAACTGCTCGAGAGCATCAGCCGTGACGGCAAGACCATCCTGCTGATCGAGCACGATGTGAAGCTGGTGATGGGTCTGTGCGACCGGGTCACGGTGCTCGACTATGGCAAGGTCATCGCCCAGGGCCTGCCCGACGACGTCAAGCGCGACAAGGCGGTGATCGAAGCCTATCTCGGAGCCAGCAATGAGTGAGGCGGCCTCCGAGGTGGTGCTCGCGGTCAAGGGTCTGAAGGTGGCCTATGGCGGCATCCAGGCGGTCAAGGGCATCGACCTTGAGGTGCGCCGCGGCGAGCTGGTGGCGCTGATCGGCGCCAATGGTGCCGGCAAGACCACGACCCTCAAGGCGATCACCGGCACCCTGTCGCCGAGCGCCGGCGACATCGCCTTCGACGGGCAATCCATCATCGGTCGCGACGCCTTCAAGCTCGTCGGCCAGGGACTGGCGATGGTGCCCGAGGGCCGGGGCGTCTTCGCCCGCATGACCATCGTCGAAAACCTGATGATGGGCGCCTACACGCGCGATGACACCGCCGGCATCAAGAGCGACATCGACCGGATGTTCGAGACCTTTCCGCGGCTCAAGGAGCGCGCCACCCAATTGGCCGGCACGATGTCGGGCGGCGAGCAGCAGATGCTGGCCATGGCCCGCGCACTCATGAGCCGCCCCAGCTTGCTGCTGCTCGATGAGCCGAGCATGGGCCTGTCGCCGATCATGGTCGCCAAGATCTTCGAAGTCATTCGCGCGGTATCGGCCTCGGGCACGACGCTGCTGCTGGTCGAGCAAAATGCGCGTCTTGCGCTCGAAGCCGCCAATCGATGCTACGTGATGGATTCAGGTCTGATCACCATGACCGGCGATGCCGCCAGCATGCTCAACGACCCGCGGGTGCGGGCGGCCTACTTGGGCGAGGCGGGCTAGGCGCTGTGGGCGAGGCGGGCTAGGCGCTGTCGGCCGCCGAGGTGAAGGCATCGGCAAAGAAAGCGTCCTGCGGCAGTCCGCAACGCCCGATGAAATCGCGGCGCGCCGAATCAACTACGATCGGCGCGCCACAGACATAGGCCTGATAGCCCGACAGATCGGGCAGATCAGCCATCAACGCCTGATGCACGAAGCCGGTTCGGCCCTGCCAATTGTCTTGCGCCAAGGCGTCGGACACCACCGGCACATAGCTGAAGTCGCGCAGCTCGGCTGCCCACTGCAGGCACAGCGTGTGGTGATAGAGGTCCTGGGGTCGACGCCCGCCCCAGTAAAGCGTCATCGGTCGCCGGATGTCCTTGTGGATCGCCTGCTCGACGATCGCCTTGATCGGTGCGAAACCGGTGCCGCTGGCCAGCAGCACGATCGGCGTATCGGCGTCTTCCCGCAGAAAGAAAGTGCCCATCGGCCCTTCGAAGCGCAGGATGTCGCGCTCCTTGACCACTGGCTCGGTCACACCGAAAAGTGCATCGGTAAAGCGCCCACCGGGCATGTGCCGGATGTGCAGCTCGATCTGCTCGGCGGCATGCGGTGCGCTGGCCATCGAATAGCTGCGGCGCGTGCCGTCCTTGAGGATCAGCTCGACATACTGACCGGCGAGATACTGCAAGCGTTCATTGGCCGGCAACTGCAGCCGCATCACCGCCACATCGGGCGCCACGCGTTCGATCGAGGCGATACGGCAGGGCATCTTGCGGACCGGGATGTCGCCGGCCGCCGCGATCACCCGAGCTTCGATCACCAGGTCTTCGCAGGCCTGGGCGCAACACAACAAGGCAAAGCCCTGAGCGGCTTCATCGTTGCGCAGCGCATTGGCCTGATGCGGCCCCTGCTCGAATCGACCTTCAGTCACCTTTGCCTTGCACGAGCCGCAGGCGCCGTTCTTGCAGCCATAAGGCAGCACGATGCCCTGACGCAGACCGGCCTCGAGCACCGACTCGTCGGCGTCGGCTGAAAACTGCCTGCCACTGGGCATGAGCGTGATGTTGAAGGGCATCTCGTAGAATCGGCGGGTGAAAAATCGATTGAACAAACAGAGCTGGCCGCATTATGGCTCACTGCCCCGACGCTTCCGGCGTGCGCGGCTGGTGCTGCTGGGCTGCGGCGATGTGGGGCTGCGCTTTGTCAGGATGTATGCCGACCGGCTGCACATCATCGGCGTGGTTCGCCGCACTGAGGCGCTCGAGGCGGTGCGCGAAGCCGGCGCCACGCCGCTGCGCATCGATCTCGACGACCCTCGCGCAAGTCGCCGACTGCGCGGCCTGGCACCTTTCGTCCTGCACAGCGCGCCGCCGCCTTCATCCGGCAAGGGCGACCCGAGAACAAAGCATGCGTTGCAGGCAATGCCGCAAGCCACAGCCTGGGTCTATCTGAGCACGACCGGCGTCTATGGCGACTGTGGCGGGGCACGGTTTGACGAAACGCGGGCGGTCGCGCCGCGCAACGAACGCGCCCTCAGGCGGGTCGCGGCCGAAACCCTGCTGCGCCGGCGTGCTGCGACCGGTTCAGCGCGGGTCAATGTGCTCAGAGTGCCGGGCATCTATGCCGGCGACCGGCTGCCAGTCGAGCGGCTGCAGCGCGGCACACCGGCGCTGATCGACGCCGACGATGTCTATACCAACCATATCCATGCCGATGACCTGGCGCGCATTGCGTTTGCCGCGCTGTGGCGCGGCCGCTCGCAAAGGGTGATTCACGCAGTCGACGACAGTGACATGAAGATGGGCGAGTATTTCGAAGCGGTAGCGAAGGCTTTCGGCTTACCTTCACCGCCACGCCTGCCACGCGAGCAGTTGCGCGAGGCGGTCTCGCCGATGCTGCTGAGCTTCATGTCGGAGTCGCGTCGACTCGACAATCGAAGGCTCAAGCGCGAGTTGCGGGTGCGGCTGCGTTTTCCGCAGGTCGCTGATTTTCTGAAGACCGTCGAGAAAGACCGAGGCTGAGGGCGACTGGCCGAGGCGATATCGACCATGATATTCTCGAAGGCTATATTAAAGCTTGCTGTTGTCGTGTTTCGCAGCGCAGGCGATCAGGATTGCCGATGTAGCTCAGTTGGTAGAGCAGCGCATTCGTAATGCGAAGGTCGGGGGTTCGACTCCTCTCATCGGCACCAGCAAGCACGGGCATTAGCGTGTAAGTGGCCGCTAACGCCAACATCCCTTTCAGCTCCGATGTAACGGTGGATGTAAGCGCGATGGATCAACGCTCGTAGCGCTTCGGAACGAGTTAGTCGGTCATATTTCCCTGGTCCTTTCGATGGGGCGAGCCTGTGCCCCAACTACCGACCAGTGCCGTCCTAGTCGGTGACGGGTTCAGCAAGGCACCTCGTTGATGCGAGATGCTTGCCTCGTGTCTGACCTGCCCGCGACTGAAGCAGAAGCATAAAGACCACGTAGTGGGCGAGATGAAACTGTCTCAACCCGTAGTCCTGGGAATGGAACTATCACGGGATACGGGCTTCAGAGGCCGTTGCTGACGCGGAACATCAGAACACCAAAAACCGAATCGGCTACTGCCGATTCATGCTGCACGGTGCCCCCAAGGGCTGGTAGCCGGGGCCCGAGTGCGGCGAGGCGTGTCTCGCGATATATTGAGAAATTGCAACCAACAAGCCATGACCGTCGCTTCCTCGTGAGCACCTCTATGGCATTCGCCGTCCATGCCCGCGAAGCGCCGATTGATCTCCATCAAACCCCGGAATCGCCCCGAATTTGCATTGACTCGGAAACCTGCGATTCCTGCACCGTTGATCTACTCGATCCCCGAGGAAGTAATCGAGTGCGGAGGCAGCGGAACTCCGCCTCGCATAGGGACATTTACCCCGCCCGCCCCCTACGCTGCCAGCGCCCCGACACCGTCTACAAGCGGACAGCCCAAAATCATCGCGTGGCGCCCAGCGGAGTCGGACCCGTCCCTCACAGGTGTGATGGTGCCGCAGGGGTCAGTGATTACCGAGGCGGTCTGGTGGGCCGCCCTGGCGGACCGGATCACCGAGTTGGTCCTGCTTGAACCAGAGCCAGAGGAGGCAGCCGACTGGGCGTGCCGAGCGCTCGGCGTGGCAGGGGTGGAGAACCCAAATCAAGCAGGACAGTCGCTGGTGGAAGGCAACTCGGAACTACGCCAGAACCTGTACTTTCGAATTTCTTGGCGTGAGGACCCGTTTCCTGCCGTCGCACACGAGGAGTTGGCAGAGGTGCGCGAGGCGATAGCCGACACCGATCTGGAGTTTTGGATCAACCTAGCGGAACCAGAGATGCGGGCGCGGAGCCTAGACGACTGACGAACTCCCACCCTGAGGGTTGCCGGCGGCTTATCCAGAAGTAGCTTTGTAATGCAGCGCTCCAAATGCAAAGAGAGAGCTCGCGTCGTGCGAACGGAGCGCAACCTAACCTAAACGCACTGTGGGCAGTGTTGCGCGAGGACGATCTCTCCAAGTGACCCAAAACGTGATCGCACGGCGCTGTGGAACGGGCGCAGTCGTCCACCCGTCGGACAAAGCTCAACCATTGCGAAGTACTGTAGCGCCGTGGTCTGGCCAAGGAGCTTGTCGATTTCATCCTCAATCTCTTCAATCCATCGGCGGCGCAAGTTGACAAGGAAGGGCGCGTTCAGATTCATAATCCCAATCGTGTAAACCGCACGACGGCGGTCACGCGTCGACAACCCGCGTCTCGGCTGTATGAGCCCATCGCTTGCGTAGTGAAAGAACAGATGGCTATCGGGCTTCAATGGATGGATGAACCATACTGGGTGATATCGATCACCCCGGGCATGCCCCCCAAACACATCCCGCTTAGTCAAGCTACGTGCTTTGATATCGTCGATGGCCGATAACAGTAGGTTAGTGTGACTGAACGTATCGGTCGGGAACTTCGACTTTGGTTTGACATGGTCCAAATGCATGCCAAGGAGGGTCTCGCTTAGCTCCACCTCGGAGTACGCACAAAGTGAAAATTGTTCGTTTCTGCACGAATCCCGAGTACCCGCACTATATTTGAAAGTCGACCATGGATCTTTCGAGGCAGCGTTGACAGAGAGCTCCCTTTGGTGCCTCGCCGAGCGAATAGCGAGTGCAAAGTGTCCGCCACCCTTTGACACTGGTCTCATCGATTCGGCTCCGCCGGCCGGGCACCATCCTCCAGTGCGTGACGACGTCGAAACACCATGTCAGCGCGAATAAGTAATGGATGGTCTCCGCCGAAGATCTCGATAAGGTCAGCTCGCCAGCGACGAATGTCAGGATCATCGAGCGGCGCCTGCTCTACTAGGCTCAGGTAGCGACGAAGCAGGTCGCTACCTTCTGTCGGCGGTTCTGGGGTGACTCCCATAGTCGCTTGAAGAACGTCGGCATTGCTGCGGCCATAGGTTCTTGCGAGGGGTTCGCTGGCGACTGCTTCGCCGAGGACGTTGAGACCGAGAACGCGGATGTGCTCCTTGCGTACTGTAGAGAGAACCTGTGGGCTATGCGTCGTGACGATCAGCTGAACAGCAGGGAACGCTCGTCGCAACGACCCTAGCACTTGCTGCTGCCATTCCGGATGCAAATGCATGTCGACCTCGTCGATCATGACGATTCCAGGCGTGCGCTTCGCGGCATCCGCGCCGAAATGCGAGTTGAGGCGGGCCATCCTGTACGCGACGTCCGCAACCAGAGCGATCATGTTGCGAACGCCGTCTGAAAGCTGCCCGACTTCCAGAGTGCCGTGGTCGGGATGCTCCATTACGACCGACTGATGCGTGAAGCTGTATCGCAGGTTCCGCCAACCGGATGATTTCAGGCACTCGTCGACCGCGCCACGGACAGCAGCAATGAGTCCGGCATATGCTGACTCCACCCAAGCAGACTGCGGAACGTTCTGCTCTCTTTGCCTGTTCAAGGCCTCGGCGTTGGCATTGGCGGCGTACCGGAACCAGTCGAGGAAGAATTTGTAGCTGGAAGCCGGGTCAAGGCAGTCCTGGTAACCCGAGGTCCGCGAGTGAAACTCGCTGGAAAACACCTTCTTCTCCGTTACCTTCTTCTGCTTCCAAAGCCGACCAGTCCCGTAGTAAGCGAGCAAAGGCAGTACAACCGGCGCGTTGGCGATCACAGCTCGCTGAAGACCCTCGCCGATCAATGTCAACGGCTTTGCATCTTTGATAGTCGTTCCAGACTTCGAGCTGTTGACACTGCGTGTCCATTCAATGTGGAGCCCGTTGACCGTGCCTGAAGCTGTGATCTTCAGCGGGAACTGGGGCTCCATCTGTCGCAGCTCGGGATTGGTCAGGCGAAGACGAACATCGCGCTGATTCGCACCGATGCCAGTGCCCGCCAAAAAACTACCAACAAACGTGCCAAAAGCGATGGCGATGGCGTCCATCACCGACGTCTTACCGGAGCCGTTGCGTGCGATCAATACGGTCAGTTCGGGGTGCATAGGCACGGACAAGTGAGCGAAGCACCTGTAGTTGCTCAGCTCTATCCGTTCAAGGAAGGTGCGCGGCCCTTCCGGTTCTTGTAGTTGTCCTGTCATACCTTGTTCTTCCCGCTAGATGCTAAGAACGCAGAGCGCCTTGAATTTTTAAAAGGTCATGCTAGCTGAAGATTGACGCTTTCAACCAAGCGGACCCCTGTTCGCGAGAATGCGACTGTGGTTCACGGGCTATGCTGAGCGCCATCCAGAGGTCTGATCAGCCCGTCAGCATCGGCTCACTTAAGACGCTCTCATCTCCGCATGCGCGAGCCGGTGATGGTTCGCGCAAAGAACCGTAACGTCCTTCAAGGTTGTACGCCTTACGCCTTCAGCGATCGGGTCGAGGTGGTGGACGTCAAGCATGCGGGCATCGGCCACCGTGCAGCCGTCATACCGACACCGGCATCCATAGTGCTTGAGTGCGGAACGGCGCAGTGCCGGGTCGCGCTCGGCCTTGCTCAACACGATCTCAGCTCGCGCGCCTTCGTCGAACACGCGGCGATTCGTCCACTCAATAGAAAAACGTGCCGGCACGAACGCGCCGAGCTTTTGCGCGCGCCCGTCCAACACGACCATGGTGCAGTCGGCATCTGGCGTTCTAAGCCCGCGGCCTAGTACCTGCCTTAGGCGTCGGGTTGCGGTCACGCGGGCGTCGAGGTAGCTCGACGTCACTTCGCCATCGATCACTACCGGTTGCGAGTAAGGCACTGTCGGCACGATGATCGTGCGCGGGGGCGTGGGCATGTCCAAACCCGCCCAGGCACCCGCCTTAACGGTCACGCCATCCAGTGCGCCGATTGTCTCGACGATGCGTGCCGTGAGGTCATGTGAGGTCGTTGCGACCAGCAACGGGCGCCCCGCTGCCTTGATGTTCTCCAGGATCGCGGCGAACCACGCATCCGTCCCGACCTCGTGGGCAGCCACACTGAACGCAACGCGCCCGTGGCGCTCCGGCTCAATCGTGCAGGACAGACGGCTCGACGACTCGATGCCCATTGCTGTCTGGAAGTGCTTGAACGTGCCACTGTTCGAGAGCGTCGCCGACACGAATACCGAGCTCGGCCTGTTGCTGATTTTCTTCATCAGCCTACCGGGCAGGTAGTGGTGCAAACGGGCTGCTCCCTCGTCGTCGACACCGACGCGGGCGTAGCCGACTGGCTCATCAAGGATCTCGAGCATGACGCGTGCCGCCGCACGAACCTCGGGCTCTGCGGCCCGGCCGGTCGACAGGCGCTCTAGGCTCTCGCGCAAAGTCGCCGCTTTGAGCATATCGCGCTCAATCACGAAGTCGGACTGCAGCGCAGCCATATCCGGTAACTGATCGGCTTCGTCGAACAGCAGCACCTCGCGTTCGGTTGCGCCGTTGTACTCGCCTTGCAGCCGCTGGTCGATGATGACCGAGGCCGCCGTGCAGATCATGACCTGCGCGTCGCGTGCTACTCGACGTTGCGCTTCGTATTCGGGACGGCTGGCGAACATACGCGCAGGACGAAACGCCACAACCTCTAGCCCGACTGCGAGCAGGTCTCGTGATGCCAGAAGCTGGTCAATCAACACATGCGTCGGCAAAACGATTGCGATGCGTTTGCCAGACTGCTTAATGGCGGCAAGGTAAGCGCGAGTCTTGCCGATGCCGGTGCCGCCTTCAATCAGGAGCGGCGCGTCCGGGTCGGCAATGTGCGCGAGTATGACGCTTGAGAACTTCGTCTGCTCTGATGACCTAAACATCGCGCGGCCTAAGCGGCTTTCCTCAGGTTCCACAGCGCCCGTTGGGTCATCGAAGCCAGATGGCCCGGTTCGATTGTGAGGTCGAAGGTGTCGATGCCAGTCGATGAGCAGATCGACACAGCGCGAAGGTCGTAGGTGCGAGCCAGGAACCTGGTGGGCACGGTCTTCTTTGCGAACTGGATAAGCAAAATCGGGCGGCCGTCTAGGCGCTCAAGCGCAGCAAGCCATGCCTCGTACCGCGTTTCATCGGAGCGCTTTGCCCCTGGTGTGACAATGCCCTGCTGAATCACGACACCCGTATCGCTAACAATCGCCCAGCCGCTCCCTAGCCGCATGCCCATCGGCTTTTTCCCTGCCTTTACTTTGAGGGGAGTGTAGGTCTTGCTCAGGCTGCGGTCGGCGTCCTGCTCGGCGTCGCCGGTGATCTCGTTGGCCTCAAGCATCGCGGGGACGAAGGTCCGGGCGAGAAATTCAAGCGTTGATTCCATGTCGCTTTCTTTAATTGAGCGCCGGCATGTAGCAAGGTACGCGGTTATTGACGTCCCAATACGGCGGACGCCATGCGGCATCAACAATCGGGCCCGACTTGTCGCCGCCCCACCTGTCGACCGGCACGGGGCGCAGGGGCTCGTCTGCGTACCCGATGACGCCATCGAGCTCACCCTCTTCAACATCCCACCGAACAACGCGAGTTGCGCGCTTCTTGCCAATCATCGGTAGTCGTTCGAGCAGCACGCGAATACGGTTGGCGTCGCCCGTTGCGTACCAGTCGACCGCATCTGCGTGATAAGTGATGGTCGGGTTGAACAGGTTCGAGACACCTGTGCTCGCGAAGCTCTCAAAGGTCGAGTAAACCCTTCCCTGCTTGTTCTTTTTGATCAAGTTGTGATCGAGCCACTGATCATCCGGGCGCATTCCCTGCACGATCACCGACCTGTTGACTGCATGCGGTTCGATGATTGCTGAGCTTGCGTACCAAAGACCGTCTGTTTGCTTAAGCGGCAGATCGGCATGCGCTGATTCGAGGCTGCCTGTTTGGTCGAATACGACAGCCGCGAGCAATGCATCGAATGTGGTGCGCCCGTTCATGACGAGCGGGCCGGCAAGGTGTGCTGTGATCCGTAGCATGTCCATGCACTCTCCTAAAAAGTAACCACCCAAACACCGGGTGGCTTGATCTGGCAGCGATTTTCGCAAGAGAATTTCGATGTTCCAGTAACCACCCAAACACAGGGTGGCTTGATCTTATGGCGAGACGGTGATCGGCGGGACATAGTTCCAGTAACCACCCAAACACAGGGTGGCTTGATCGGACAACAACGGGTTTACGCAGATCCACGCGTTCCAGTAACCACCCAAACACAGGGTGGCTTGATCGATCACGGTTCGACACACTGACGGCACGACGTTCCAGTAACCACCCAAACACAGGGTGGCTTGATCGTTGCGCGCCGCAACCGCACCGCCGCCGCCGTTCCAGTAACCACCCAAACACAGGGTGGCTTGATCCCAGGCGCGCGCGATCCGCGTCCGCGTCGTGTTCCAGTAACCACCCAAACACAGGGTGGCTTGATCTTGCGCTTGGCTCGTAAACCGGACGACCCAGTTCCAGTAACCACCCAAACACAGGGTGGCTTGATCTCGAGCTTGCGCGTCTGGCCGGGACGAAAGTTCCAGTAACCACCCAAACACAGGGTGGCTTGATCGGTCGAATCGGTGCGGTGTCGGTCATCGGGGTTCCAGTAACCACCCAAACACAGGGTGGCTTGATCCCGTCAGCGCGACTGCCGGCTGTTGTACTTGTTCCAGTAACCACCCAAACACAGGGTGGCTTGATCCGATGACATTGCCGCGCCTACCAACGGACAGTTCCAGTAACCACCCAAACACAGGGTGGCTTGATCTCGCCCGCCATACCAGCGGTGCGCGCTGCGTTCCAGTAACCACCCAAACACAGGGTGGCTTGATCTGAGTGCTCGTAACTGCATGAAAGCGAAGGTAAAACTGTCACGCTACCCCTGCAAATTCCGTGACTCGCGCATCGCTCCAATCACCGGTAGTGATGAGTTTTTCCATGCGTCCGTCGATGTTCACCTCAAACCGGCCAGCTACTTCGCCGCAGCCTCGTGCAGCGTGCGCGCCAAGGATTGGGCGCAGACTTAAGGCGCGCAGGCCGCACTCAACCATCGGCAAGTCGCGGTCCTTAGCTCGCTCGATAACGATGCGCCCGGTGAGCACTGTTCCTTGCGGCAGCTCATAACGCTGCGCAATCGTGCGCGACGATTCAGACAGCACGCCCATCTTTTCCTTGAGATCGGCGACCTTCTTCTCTTGCAGATTCATCGCTGCCTCGATGTCCTCGATCGGTCCGCCCTCCTTCTTCGCCTTGCCCCAATCGCGCTTGAGCTTTCGGTGGACTGCCTCGGCAGCGGCGCGTTCGCTGTTGGCATCAGAACGCGAGAAATAAGCTTCGCGATCTCCGTCGGAGAGCATGTCGAGCACACCTGCCGTGTCCTCCAAGTCCTTACGGACC
>CAMCXH010000076.1 GCA_945883285.1 Bordetella parapertussis
AATCGGCAGGCATCGGCCGCAGCCAGGCCGAGGCGGCCCCTGCTGGCGAGGGCGCAAGGCGCACCGGCCGCTGGCCGATCGCCTGCGCAAAGAGCGCCAGCGCACGATGGGCTGCATCGAAGCGCGCTCGGCCCGGATCGAGCGCGATGCTCGAGGTCGCCGAAACCTCAGGAGCGCTCACCGCGGGCTCACCATGCGATCACTGTGCGATACCGTGCGTGTTGTCCGACGCGGCCGGGTCTGCCCTCAGGGCAGCAGCACGTCGCACACATCGGTGATCGCCCGCCTGACATCGGCGTCTTCGGTCAGCGCCCGCGCAATCGCGACATCGCAGGCGCGCCGCGAGTCGATCCCGCCGTGAATCAGCTTGCCGGCGTGCACCAGCGCGCGCGTACCCACGCCATCGTCCAGGCCGTGTTCATGCAGATGACGCACTTTCAGGCCGATGGCAGCCAGCGCCTGCGCGATCGCCGGCTCGGCGCCGCTCTCGTGGGCGATGATCGCGGCTTCCTGGGCCGGCGGCGGATAGTCGAAGTCGAGTGCCACGAATCGCTGTCGGGTCGAAGGCTTCATGTCCTTGAGCGCACTCTGGTAGCCGGGGTTGTAGGACACCACCAGCAGGAAGTCGGGATGGGCATCGAGCAGTTCGCCGGTCTTGTCGATCGGCAGCACACGGCGGTGGTCGGTCAGCGCGTGGATCACGACGGTTGTGTCCTTGCGGGCTTCAACCACTTCGTCGAGATAGCAGATCGCGCCATTGCGAACCGCGCCGGTCAATGGGCCGTCGCGCCAGACGGTGGCGTCATTCGAGAGCAGATAGCGGCCGACCAGATCGGTGGCGGTCAGGTCCTCATGGCAGGCGACCGTGACCAGCGGCACTTCGAGGGCGCGCCGTGGCGTGTCGGCCTCGCGAAACAGCCGCCAGGCCATGTGCTCGACGAAGCGGGTCTTGCCGCAGCCGGTCGGGCCCTTGAGCAGCACCGGCAGGCGAGCGCGATAGGCGGCTTCGAAGACCTCGATCTCATCGCCCAGCGGCAGATACCAGGGCTGATCGGACAGGCTGCTGTAGCTCGGCGGTGAGGCGGGTAAGGTGGTGTTCATCAGGCAATGATATCGGTCGGGCGCGGCGGCGCCGGCCGATCGGCTGCTACACTGCGCGCCTCCCTATGGACGCATCCCCCGACGTGGGTCGCCAGGTCGCCCGCCGGCGCACCTTCGCCATCATCTCCCACCCCGACGCCGGCAAGACGACGCTGACCGAGAAGCTACTGCTTTTCGGCGGTGCGATCCAGCTCGCCGGCACGGTCAAGGCGCGCAAAAGCGCGCGCCATGCCACCTCCGACTGGATGGAAGTCGAAAAGCAGCGCGGCATCTCGGTGGCCAGTTCGGTCATGCAGTTCGAATACGACGACTGCGTGTTCAATCTGCTCGACACCCCGGGCCACCAGGACTTCTCGGAAGACACTTATCGGGTGCTGACCGCGGTCGACTGCGCGGTCATGGTGGTCGACGCCGCCAAGGGTGTCGAGGCGCAGACCATCAAGCTGCTCGAGGTCTGCCGCCTGCGCGACACGCCGATCGTCACCTTCGTCAACAAGCTCGACCGCGAAGTGCGCGAGCCGCTCGAGCTGCTCGACGAGATCGAGTCGGTGCTCGGCATCAAGTGCGCGCCGGTCACCTGGCCGATCGGCGCCGGCAAGCGCTTCAAGGGCGTCTATCACCTGCTGCGAGACGAAGTGCTGCGTTTCGTGCCCGGCGAGGAGCGCGCCAACCAGACCGTGCAGGCGATCTCGGGCGATGCGCTGGCCGCGCTCGATGCCGAGTTTCCCCAGGAAATGGGCACCATGCGCGACGAAATTGAGCTGGTGCGCGGTGCCGGCTCGGAGTTCGAGCTCGATGAATTTCTCGCCGGGCGCCAGACGCCGGTCTTTTTCGGGTCGGGCGTCAACAATTTCGGTGTGCGCGAAATCCTGCGCGCCCTGGTCGACTGGGCGCCGCCGCCGCAGCCGCGCGATGCCGGCTCGCGCGCGGTCGATCCGGGTGAGTCGGGTTTTTCGGGTTTCGTCTTCAAGATCCAGGCCAACATGGATCCGAACCATCGCGACCGCATCGCGTTTCTGCGCGTCTGCTCCGGGCGCTACGATCCCGGCCTGAAGGTCAATCACCGCCGGCTGGGCCGCCAGATCAAGATCCAGAATGCGCTGACCTTCATGGCCAATGAGCGCTCGCTGATGGAGGTGGCCTATGCCGGCGACATCATCGGCTTGCACAACCATGGTCAGCTGCAGATCGGCGACACGCTCACCGAGACCAACGATCCGCTGGGGTTCACCGGGATTCCCTATTTTGCGCCCGAGCTTTTTTCGCGACCGCGCCTGCGCGATCCGCTGAAATCAAAGCAGCTGGCCAAAGGGCTGCAGCAGCTCGGCGAAGAAGGCGCGGTCCAGGTCTTCGAGCCCTTTGACGATGCCACGCCTTTGCTGGGCGCGGTTGGCCCATTGCAATTTGAAGTCGTCGAGCACCGGCTGCGCACCGAGTACGGTGTCGAGGCGAGCTTCGAGCGGGCGGGCATCACCAGCGCCCGCTGGGTGACCTGCGACGACGACGCGATGCTGCGCGAATTCACCCGCGCCCAGCAGCACCGGCTGGCGCGCGATGTCGACGGCAACCTGGTCTACCTCGCCGATTCGGGCGTCAACCTGCGCCTGACCATCGAGCGCTGGCCGAAGGTGCGTTTTCATGCCACGCGTGAGCATGGCCAGCGAATCGCCGCAGCCTGAGGTGACGTCGAGGGCGGCGGCGCCTTCTGCGGCCACCACCGCACTCGGCATCCTGACCGCCGGGCTGGTGACCGTTCTGGTCGGATTTTCAAGCTCCTATCCGATTGTCGTGCAGGCAGGCGCCTCGATGGGTCTGAGCGCCGCGCAACTCGCCACCATGACCGCGGCACTCTCGCTCGGCATGGGCCTGACCTGTCTGTTGCCCAGCATCTGGCTGAAAATCCCGGTGGTGATTGCCTGGTCGACGCCGGGCGCGGCCCTGCTGGTGGTCAGCCTGCAGGGCGTGCCGCTGCCGCAGGCGATCGGCGCCTTCATCGTCTGCGGGGTGCTGCTGACAATCGCCGGCGCCAGTGGTCTTTTCGAGCGCTTCATGAGCCGTATTCCGCTGTCGCTCGCCAGCGCGCTGCTCGCTGGCGTGCTGCTGAGATTCGGCATCGAGGCCTTCGGCTCGCTGCGTACCGCCGCACCGATCGTCGCCCCGATGCTGGCGGCCTATCTGATTGCCCGCCGATCGTCGCCCCGCCTGTCGGTGCCGATCACGCTTGCCGTCGGGCTGATCGCTTTCTGGATCCTTCCCGACGCTGCCCCGGCAGCCGAGATCGCCCGGCTCGGTGACACAGGTGCCAGCCTGCAGCCGTTGGCCTGGCCACCGCAGTTTTCGCTGCCGGTGCTGCTCGGCGTGACCGTTCCCCTTTTTCTCGTCACGATGGCCTCGCAGAACCTGCCCGGTGTCGCGGTGCTGCGGGCCGCCGGTTATGAGCGTGCGCCGATCTCGCAACTGCTGACCATCGTCGGTCTGGCCACGCTGGTGCTGGCGCCCTTCGGTGTCTTTGCGCTCAATCTTGCAGCGATCACGGCCGCGCTGTGCATGGGGCCGGATGCGCATCACGATCCGGCCAGACGCTGGCTGGCCGCCGCGATGGCCGGGATTTTTTATCTCGCGGTCGCGGTGTTTGCAGGCCCGATTGCTGCATGGTTCATATCGCTGCCGCGCGAACTCGTGGTGGCGATTGCCGGCGTGGCGCTGCTGCCCACCATCGGGCGCTCAATGCATGCCGCGCTGCTCGATGAGTCGCAACGCGACCCGGCGCTTGTTACCTTGCTGACCACCGCCTCGGGTCTGACGCTTTTCGGCATCGGTTCGGCCTTCTGGGGGGTGGTGTTCGGTGTGGTGACGATGATCGTCTGGCAGCCCCGCAGCACCTGACATTGACCGATATCGCGCTGCGAGTGGCGCACATCGAACAGACGAGGACATACCGGTATGGATCTGATTTTGCTTCGACACGCCCAGGCCGAAGACGGCACCCCCGATGCCTCGCGCCGGCTGACCCGCCGCGGCGAGCGCGATGCCGTGCTGATCGCCAACTGGATCGTCAGACGCCTTCCCGAGCGCAATGTGAGCATTCTTAGCAGCCCGACCCGGCGCACCCGACAGACCGCCGATGCGTTTGGTCGGCGATATGAACTGGCCGATCGGATCGGTCCGCCGGCCAGCGTCGAGGACGTGATCGATCTGGTCGATTGGCCCGATCGTCGCGACGGCGTCCTCATCATCGTCGGTCATCAGCCCTGGATCGGCGAAGTGATCGCCACGCTGGTGACCGGTCAGCCCGAGCCCTGGTCATTGCGAAAAGGGGCGTTCTGGTGGCTCAGCCCGCCGGCCGATGGCAGCCGACAGGCGCCGGCGCGGGTCAGGGCGGTGCTCGGTCCCGATCTGCTGCGCTGAGGTGGCCCGGGACGCTTTGAATCAGGCGCCGCCCGACTCAGGCGCCCAACATCCTTGCGATTCGCACGCCGACGCCCTGCAGCCACGGCGCGACATAGCGCAGCTTCGGTCGCCGGGCCTCGGCGGCCGTCACGATTTTGTTGACGATGCTGCCGGTGTCGCGCGCTTCCAGGAAATTGAAGGACTTCGTCTCGCTGGCCTTCAGCCTGTCGATCTGATCGCGGAAATACGATTCCCTGGCCATCCATTCGTATTTTCGATCGGTCATCGCCTGGTTGAAGCCGGTGTGGATCGCCCCCGGCTCGATCAGTGAAATCTGGATGTTGCGACCGAGCTGATCCATCTCGGATCGCAGTGCAGCACCTGCCGCCGAGAGCGCAAATTTGCTCATCGAATAAGGCATCAGAAACGGCACCGGCAAGCGGCCGGCGACCGAGCTCACGAAGAGCACCGTGCCGCGCGATCGCGCAATCATGCCGGCCAGTACCACCTGAGTCAGCTCGATGGTTGCAAAGACATTGACCTCGAAAACCTTGCGGATGCGGTCCACGTCGACTTCGGCGAGCGACCCCGAGTCGCCGACGCCGGCATTGTTGATCAGCACGTCGATCTCGCGCGAGCGCACCGATTCGCGATCGGTGGCCGAGGTGATGTCGAGCCTGATCACCTCGATGCCTGCGCCCCCCGCGTTCTGCTTCGCGGCGCACTGCGAGCGCAGTGCAGCCGCCTGTGCCTCATCGAAGGTGGCGGCGATTACCCGGTGGCCGCGCGCGGCCAGCGCAAAGACCGCGTCGCGGCCGATGCCGCTGCCGGCACCGGTGATGAGAATGGTTTTCTGATGATCGCTCATGGCGGGGCTCACTGCACAAAACTCAGTGCACAAAGATTCGGGCCAGTCGGCCGAAGGTGGTCCAGTAAAAATCGCGTCCCCAGCCTGTGCTGGGAAACACGACACCCTGAGTGAGGCCGCCGGTTCGGACCCGGCCGAGTTCGTCCCCGGTCTCGATGTCGAGGACCGCGACTTCTTCGGCATTACGACGATAGTCATTGATGACCAGCTCGCCGGTCTGCGGATACTGGAGCATATGGCTGGCGCAGGCGAAGCCCGGCTTGTCCCATTGTGGTGTCAGCGTGCCGGCCGATGGCTCATATCGCCAGGCACGCAGATAGCGGTTGGCCGAGTCATAGCCGATGATCAGTCGGCGCGTGGTGTCGTAGAGCGGTGGATTGGTGATGCTGCCCCCGCGCTGTGTGCCGACCGTCACGATCTGATGGTCCCGGGCGTCGTGCATCGAGACGCGGATCAGCCGATTGGGGGTGGGGCTCACGCCCGCACCGATCATGCTGCGCAGATAGCGGTGATGCCCGTTGTCCATGAACCAGGCATTGTCGCCATCGAGCACCACGTCCCAGCCATAGGATTGCGAGCTGGTGCCGATGTAGTCGAAGCGCCAGTCGCGATCGAGTTCGAGTGTGCCGCGGGCAGCGTCGAAGTGGTAACGCATGATCGACCGTACGCCCACCATGTACACCGTGTTGCCGATGGCCGAGAGTCTGGCGATCGAGGCTTCGGGGCAGACGAGATCGGTGCAGACCGGCCGCAGGCTGTCCGGGTCGATGACCGTCAGATGGGCCGGTGTGCTGTCCGAGAGGTTCTTGGTCACCAGCAGGCCGTTGTCCAGGATCACGAAGGAGTTGTAGGCCTGGTTGATCGGCAACTCGAGCGAGGCCTGAAGTTCGCACGAGCGGCTCAGCCGATGGGCATACCGGCCATAGACCACATAGAGCTTGCCGTTACCGTGGATCGCCATGCCGCCCGGCCACATCGGGCCGCCTGCGAGGGCTGGCGAGCACTCGAGGGTGGCGAGCGTGTTCGGATCGATACGCTCGACTCGGGCGGTGGTGGGCAAGCCGATGCGCGAACGAAGCATCGAATGCATCAGCAGATAGACCTCACCCGGTGCGCCGAGCACAGTCATCGTGCCCATCATGATGTTTCGGCTGACCCAGCCAAGCGAGCCGCCCGAACGCAGATCGAGCCCTGTCGCACCACGGCCGATCTGCAGACGCTGTGGCCCGCCGTCTTCGCCGGGCCAGGGGCTGTCGAAGTAAGCCTGCAAACGCGGTGGCTCGATGCTCGCGGTGCTCATGCCCTGCTGGGTCCGGGCAACGAGGCCTGCCCGCTGCCTGCCCGCAGCAGAGCTTCCTGTATCGCCCACAGACGGTCCTGGCCCCAGACCGCGGTATCGCCGACGACAAATGAGGGCACGCCCCAGATGCCGAGCGCGAACATGTCCTGCCGGTTACGCTCGGCCACTGCCCGCCAGCCGTCGTCCTGCAAGGCATCGCGGGCATCGGTCCACGGCAGCCCTGCGTGCTGCACGATGCTTCGCAGGCCACGGTCGGAGCCGGCATCGATCCCTTGTGCCCACACCCCGTGCATGAAGGCGCTCACATAGGCCTCGCCGCGCCCGAGCTTTTGCGCCAATGGGATCAGCGCCAGACCTCGCTCGGTGGGCCTGCCGACCGGATCGTTCACGCGACCGAAAGGCGTGCCGCGCCAGTGCGCTTCACGCGCGGCATCTGCAGCGATATAGCCGCGCTTTTCGGCCGGCACCGGCAGGCCCCGCATCACCATCGGCAGCAGATAGCGCAGATTCACCCGGGCGCCGGTATGGCTGGCGAGCGCAAAGACCCGTGGTGTCACGATGGCTGAGTAAGGGCTGCGAAACGAAAAGAAGAAGTCGATCTCGGGAACTGCGCCTGCGTCACAACGCGTCGCGAGGTCCTCGCCCGGCGGATACAACAGGTCGGTAACGCCTTCATGCTGCGCGCCGAGCGACTGCAGTCGACGCTCGAGATGGTGCAGACGATCGATGCCCCAGTACCACTCGCCGCCATAGCGGAAAGTCGCGCCGAGATAATGACCCTGCTTGCGCCGCAGTGCCTCAGACTCGAGCAGATGCGATGCCAGCGCGTCGCGCGTCGCCAGTTGAGCGCCGGTCGAGTCGCGCTGCAGCCGGTCGCTCTGCGCAGTGTCGGCTTCCCACATGGCGCGCGAGATCGTTTCGGTCCGCGCGAGCGCATCACCGCGCCCGATCGCCTCGAGCAGCAGGCTGGCGGCCTGCTGCTCGCGCTGCGCGCCGGGTTGTGCACCCGGGTCCCTGAACCACAGTCCATGACGGTGTGCCAGGCGCTGCGCGTCGATGCGGCTGTAGTCGACCAGCATTGCGCGCTCGGGTGCGGCGGCATCAGCCGGTGGCCCGACCAGGCGGACATCAATCTCGATCTTGTATCGCTGCGCGAGCAGGGGCAGGCTGCAGGCACTCAGTGCGCTGTAAGGATCGTCGATCTGATGAAAATACTGGACGCGGTGGGGCTCGCCGCGTGATTGCCTGTTACGCTCGGTGCGAGCCCGCTGTCTTTCGAGGCGCTCGCGTGAGAGCAGGCGTTGCGAGATCACCGGCATCAGCAGGGTTTTGATCGACACAATGTCCTCAAGCCTTCGGTGGCAACTGTCGGTTTGAATCGGGTTTATCAGCCCAGATTACCATACACTTATGTATGGTACGATGCTGGCAATGCGCCTGCCGACCCCGAATCTTCATCCTGCCTGAACCATGACCCGTTCTGTCGCTGACCCCCGAAAACTCCAGGCGCCGCGCCTCAATCGCGACGACTGGCTCGACGCTGCCTACGAGGTGGTCGCAGAAAGCGGTTTCGACGCGGTCAGGGTGCTCTCGATCGCCGACACGCTCAAGGTTACCCGAGGCAGCTTCTACTGGCATTTCATCGATCATGCCGATCTCATCGCCGCGCTGCTGCAGCGCTGGCGGATCCGCGAAATCGAAGCCGACAAGCGTCTTCAGGCCGATGCGACCGACGATCCCGAGGCCGATCTGGTCAGGCTGCTCGATACCGCGCTCGCCTACGGTGGGTCCGACCTGAAGGCGCTGCGATTCGAGCAGGCATTGCGCTCGCTGGGCCGGCGTGATCCCAAGGCTGCCGAAATGCTGACCGAAGTCGATGCTGTGCGAATGGCGGTTTTCGAAGAAAAATTTCGCCGTCTGACTGGCGATCCCCGCACCGCGAGCGAGCTGGCGGCGCTCATCTATCTGGCGGTTGCCGGCGGCTTGCAGGCGCTTGCCCGGCCTGGCAGTGATGACCGCGTCGCCGCCTACCTGCGGCGTGTGATTGCCGACTATCTCATTCATCGGCAGACGCCGGGTGCAGCCTCATCGCTGGCAACTTGAGCGTCATCGGCCATCGTCATCCGAACAGACTGATCAGACCCACGGCGACCAACACCATCGCCATGCCTGCCATCAGGCGCACCCCGAACAGGCTGATAACCGGTTTTACCGGAAAGACATGCGTGTGTTCGATCGCAGCCCACTTGTGCATGAACACGTCGCGCTGTTCGGTCTCGACGACAAAGCGCAGGAAATCGCGTCGACTGCGGTATCGAACCATCGCGATATAGGTCCAGGGCTGCGATTGCCCGTCATCAATGAAGCGACCGGCGTTCCTGGCGACCATCATCACCACGCCCGCGCGCTTGAGCAGCGGCCAGACGATCGCCCGGCCATAGCGCTTGTCGGCTGCCCTGACGTCGTCACCGTACGGCGAGCCGGGCGGATAGAGTGCCCTGGCTCGCCAGCGGACCAGATTGTTCATGACGAACTCCCGGCCGTCGTCATTCGACAGCACGGTGCGCAACTGAAACAGGCTGGCTGGATCGGCCTTGTGGGTCGATCCGCCTTCGAGCTGGCCGAGCGCCTGATCGATTTCCGCTTGCGTCAGTGGCGAGCCTCGCCCCCCATACCAGACCAGAAAGAGCAGATAGAGCGCAGCCAGCGCAAGCCCGATCGCAAGCGAGGTCGACATCTTCAGGTGGCGCGGCTGATTTCCATGAACTGAGCCGCATTGACCTCAAGCCATTGGCGTGAGCGCGTGTCGTCGTGCTGGTCGGGGTGGAAGTCGGGCGCCAGATAGTCTTTCCAGGCGCCGACATTGCCGCGGATCAGCCCGTCGCGGGCAAACAGCATTTTTGCGCCGCTGCGCCAGGTGTCCAGTTTGAAGAGGCTGCCGTCGTGCCACAGATTGCGCACCGTCTGGCGCATCACATCGGTCAGAAAATTGACGGTGACCACCTTGAAGACTCTGGTTCGCCACACCTGGTTGCCACCCGCGGCCAGATAGATATTGAAGGTGGTGCTGCGGTGCTCGGACTCTTCTGCGCTGTGCCATTGCCACAGGGTCTTGAGTCGCGGCTCAGCACCTTCAAGCACCTCCGGGTGACGCAGGATCCAGTCGGCAAAGAGTGCGGTGAAATGTTCGGTTGCCGCGGTCGCCGCCAGATGGATTCGCAGATCGCGATCGGCAATTTTTTTCACACGCCGCTGGGCCCGCCCCTCGATCTCGTTGGTAAAGCCCATCGTGTCGAGGTGTCGATTGAAGAGCGCATGGATGTGCCGGTGCGTGGCTTCCTGGCCCACGAATCCCTGTACCTCGCGCTCATAGCGGGCTTGCTCGGTCGGCGACAGCGATTTCATGCCATTGCGCACCGAGTCGATGAAGTACTGCTCTCCAAAGGGAAAGCTCATCGACAGGGCATTGAAGAAGGCCGAGCGAAAGGCATCGCCGCCATTCCAGCGTGCCGTGAAGGGTTGCTTCAGATCAATCAGCAAACGCCTGACAACCAGATCGCTCATGACAGAATTCCATAGATGAAAGTGAATCCGCGCAACCTGACCCGACGCCTCGAAGCTCGAGCCCATTGCCACTATTTCCGTACAGTACTGTATTGTGGGCGCTGTGTCAATCGACCCGGCGTGTACCGAAAGCGCTTCGCCATCGCCACGGTGCTCGCACTGGTCGGGTGTCAGGCGCAACCGATCGCGATCGACCGGGTTGGCATGTCGAACGAAGCGTCGGTCGCAGGAACGCAATGGCTGCTCGAAGATCTCGCCGGTCGCGGCGTGCTCGATCGACTGCAGTCCACGCTGCGCTTTGCGCAGACCGACCGGGTGTCGGGCCGCGCGGGTTGCAATGACTTTTCCGGCCCGATCAGGTGGGGGGGCGCTCAAGTCACGATCGGTCCCCTTGTGGTCACGCGAAAGGCCTGCAGTCCGGCGGTCTCTGATCAGGAAGCCCGCTATCTCGAAGCCCTGGCCGGTGCGCAACGGGTTCGAACCGACGGCCCATACCTGCTGATCGACACGACAGTCTCCGGCAAACCCCTGCGGTTCAGCAGAATGCCCTGATTCCGCCAATCAGGGCTCAGCCTCATGCCTGCTGCTGCCTCAGGCCCGCCGACAATCGTCAGACTGCGGCGCAGGCAAAGTCGGCACCGATGCGATGCTGCCGTCGGTCTGCGCCCGGTTGAGTTCGATCACGAAGACCGACCCCTCGCCAATGACGCTGCGAACCCCCAGCGTGCCGCCCATGTTTTCGACCAGGCTGCGGCTGATGGCCAGACCAAGCCCGCTGCCCTGGTGGGCGCCCGAATGCTCGCCGCGAAAGAAGGGCTCGAAGATCTGCCCGATCTCTTGCGCTGCGATGCCACAGCCGCTGTCGGCCACTTCGATGCGCACCCGCCTGCCGTCAGTTGTTGCCCTGATCTCGATCGAGCCATCGATCCGGTTGTAGTTCACCGCGTTGGACACCAGGTTGATCAGAACCTGGCGAAGCCGGGTCGGATCGGCGATCACCTCGATCTCCGGTGGCACCCGCACCGACAGCGAAATCCTGCTGCGCTGTGCGACAGGTTCATTGACCGCGATCGCAGCCTCGCACAGCGGCGCGACGCTCACCGCCTGCATGGCCATCTTCAGCCGACCCAATGAGATCGTTGCGGCGTCGTGAACATCCGAGACCAGCGTGGCAAGGTGATTGCCGGCCGACAGGATCCGGGAGGCCGACCGCTTGACCTGCTCGGGGTGGATTTGCGTTGCGTTGCTCATCAGCGCTGCATTCCAGAGAATGGACTGCAAAGGCGATCGCAGATCGTGGCTTGTGCGGGCCAGCAGGTCCGATTTGCGCCGATTGGCGGCCTGGGCGTCGTCGCGCTCCTGCCTTGACCTCGCAAGTTCGACTTCGGATGTCACATCCCTGAGCATGGCCATCACGGTTGTCTGATGTCGATCAGGGTTGCGACTGACCACTGTGCTGAATCGAAGCTTTCGGCGAGCCCCGTCCGACCGGGTGATCCACAGCGCGATATCCATCCTTCTGCGTTCAAGAATCGCATTGGCCAGTCCACGGCGAATCTTGCCGTGATAGCGCTTGTCGAAGCGAGCGAGTACGGCCGTAATCGGGTGGCCCTCATCCCGGTGAGGCAAATCGAGGATCGCTTCGGCGGCATGATCGAGCTCGCATTCAGACTGGCTGACTTGCCAGCGAATCACCCCGATCGCACCGACCTGCGTGGCCACCGACAGCTGCTCTGAGGCCCCGGCATCGTCGATCTGCAACGAGATCAGTCTGGTGACATCGGTCAGCGTCGAGATCACACCGGTCAGCCCCCCGAGTTCAGACTGCCCAATCGGACGCGCATCGACCAGCGCCCAGACGAGCGCTCGACCCGGTCGGCGAAATCCCACAAGCTGGCCGACGATTGACTGCCCGGTGCGGCGGACCAATTCATTTGGCATTTCCTCGATCGGCAACTCGCTGCCGTCGATGCGAAGCAGGTGCAGACTGCAGGCGAAGCCGGCATCGCGTGAATAAACCGGCGCCCCATGCTGCCGTCCGCTGGCACCGATCATGGTTAACGCAGCCTGGTTGGCGCTGATAATCGATCGGTCATCGGCCCAGACGATGACGCCGACCGAAAGCGATTCGATGACCCGCGCGGCAAGCGCCGGATCGAACGCGCGTCCGTCGAAGTCGGGCTTCGGGGATGGATTCATCATGTCGAGAGTGTGTCTCGACAGCGCAACGGTCAATTGCTCGTTGGGATGGGGCGGCGCGGATTCTTCAAGGCCTCCAGCACCACGTATCGCTCAGCTCGGTCATTGAGATGAGCGATGCGGTGGCCCGGCAGGCGGTTCAGCTTTCGCTGCGGATGTTCCGCTCGCGAATCAGCACAGACCAACGCTCGGTCTCGCTGCGCAGCAGGGCGTCGAATTCATCGGCCGAGCCGGGCGTGATCTGGGTGCCCATCTTGTCGAGACGGGCGACCACTTCGGGCGTGTTCAGCGCTGCCAGGACTTCGTCGGACAGGCGCTTGACGATCGGCCTGGGAGTGCCTGCCGGCGCGAGCAAACCGTACCAGGGCAGAAACATGGCCGATGCAAAACCGGCCTCACCGATGGTCGGGACATCAGGCAATTCGCTCCAGCGCTTGGGTGCGCTGATAGCGAGCGCTCGCAGCCTGCCTTCGCGGATATGCGGCAATGCAAGCGCCGCGGTCAGGACACCAAACTGAACCTGCCCGCTGGCGAGGTCGGGGATCATCTGCGGCTGACCCGGATAGCGGACATTGTTCAACTGCAGGCCGGTACTTGCGAAGAAGAGTTCCTGGCCGAGGTGGTTCGAGGTGCCCACGCCCGGGTTGGTCACATTGAGTTGCCCGGGTCGGGATTTGGCGTACTCGACGAATTCGCGCAGGGTCTTCACCGGCACCGAAGGCGCCACGACGAACAGGTTCGGCGGCGCCCCGATGAGCCCGACTCCTACGAAATCAGAGGTCTTGAATCGGGTCGATGAGGACAGCAGCGGCTGCGTGACGGTTGCCGGCGAGCCGGTCAGCAGGGTGTAGCCGTCGGGCGCCGAACGCGCTACCGCCTCGGTGCCGATGTTGCCATTGGCGCCAGGCCGGTCTTCGACCACAAAGGGCTGTTTGAAGACCGCAGTCAGGCGGTCGGTGACCGCACGCGTCACCAGATCAACCACGCCACCCGCAGGGAAGGGTACGACCACCTTGACCGGCCTGGAAGGCCAGGCCTCCTGGGCACCGACCCTGCCGGGTAACAGGCTTGCCGGCAGGATGAGTGAGCCGGCAAGCAGGCGCCGCCGCGCGGGGTCAAGGGCAAGACGCTGAAGGGTGGTCATGACGGAGTTCCCCTTCGATCCGGTTGGCGCGCGCTTCGTCATCAGGCGGCCTGTCGCTGCGCCACTGCCAGACCCAGTCGGGCGCGCGCTGCATCGTATTGCCGGGTCAGGCGTTCGACCAGTTCGCCCGCGGTCGGAATATCGTGCAGCGTACCGATGCCCTGGCCGCAGCCCCAGATGTCACGCCATGCCTTGCTCTTGCCACTGCCTCCCGAACCGAACTGCATCTTGCTCGGATCGCTTTCGGGAAGATTGTCGGGATCGAGGCCGGCGGCCTCGATCGACGGGCGCAGATAGTTGCCATGCACGCCGGTGAAGAGATTGGTGTAGACGATGTCGCCGGCGGTTGCCTCGACGATCGCTGATTTGTAACCGTCGGCTGCATTCGCTTCGCGGGTCGCGATGAAGGCCGAGCCGATATAGCCGAAGTCGGCGCCCATGGCCTCGGCGGCCAGCACCGATTCGCCCGAGGCGATCGAGCCCGACAGCGCGATCGGTCCCTTGAACCACTCGCGGGTTTCCTGAACCAGCGCGAAGGGTGACTGCACGCCGGCATGACCGCCTGCGCCGGATGCGACCAGGATCAGCCCATCGGCGCCCTTTTCGATCGCCTTGCGCGCGAACTTCTGGTTGATGACGTCATGCAGCACCATGCCGCCGTAAGAATGGACTGCCTCGTTGAGGTCGTCACGCGCGCCGAGCGAGGTGATGACCAGCGGCACCTTGTACTTCACACACACTGCCAGGTCGTGCTCGAGTCGATCATTCGATTTGTGGACGATCTGATTGACCGCATAGGGCGCAGCCGGGCGCTCGGGGTGCGCGCGGTTGTATTCGTCGAGTTCGGCATTGATTCGGTCCAGCCATTGCTCGAGCACTTCTGCCGGGCGCGCGTTGAGCGCCGGAAACGAGCCCACGATGCCGGCCTTGCACTGCGCGATGACCAGATCAGGCGTCGAGATGATGAAAAGCGGCGAACCGATCACCGGGATGGTCAGACGGCGCTTGAGTTCTTGCAGGTTCACGGTCGGGTCTCCTCTTTGTGAAACTTGAAGGCGACAGGATACACGGGCAATTCAGGGCTTTCGTATTGCGCAGAAGGTAGACTTTCGGACCGAAATGCAAAGGGGAAAAAAATGAAAGCCGTTCTCTGTAAAGAATGGGGCCCTGCCGAAAAGCTGGTGGTCGAAGAGCTTGCCGCTCGCGAGCCCGGCCCGGGCGAGGTGCGAATCCGGGTCAGGGCGGCAGGCGTGAATTTCCCTGACGTGCTGATCATCCAGAAAAAATATCAGGTGCAACCGGCCTTGCCTTTCACCCCGGGATCGGAGGGCGCAGGTGAGGTGATCTCGGTTGGCGCCGGCGTGACCAGCGTCAAGCCTGGCGATCGCGTGATCGTCTACAGCGGCGTTGGCAGTTTCGCCGAAGAGATCATCGCCCCGGCTGAAAAGGTCGTACCGATGCCGCCCGGCCTGTCATTCGAGGTCGCCGCCGCATTCACCTTGACTTATGGCACCTCGTGGCATGCGGTGCGCGATCGCGCCGCCTTGAAGCCCGGTGAAACCATGCTGGTGCTTGGCGCAGCAGGTGGTGTCGGTTTATCGGCGGTCGAGATCGGCAAGGCCATTGGCGCCCGGGTCATCGCCGCGGCCTCGACCGATGAAAAACTGGCGATCTGCCGCGAGCATGGTGCCGACGCGACGATCAACTACGAAAAGGAAGACCTGCGCGAGGCGATCAAACGCGAGACTGGCGGCAAAGGGCCGGATGTCATTTATGACCCGGTCGGCGGCAAA
This sequence comes from Bordetella parapertussis, assembly GCA_945883285.1. Taxonomy (GTDB): domain Bacteria; phylum Pseudomonadota; class Gammaproteobacteria; order Burkholderiales; family Burkholderiaceae_E; genus UBA4615. Next base: position 15,360 of record CAMCXH010000076.1, read on the forward strand.
TTTGCCGAACCGGCGTTTCGTTCGATCGGCTGGCGCGGCCGTTATCTGGTCATCGGATTTGCCAATGGTCAGATTCCTGCGCTGCCCTTGAACCTGATGCTGCTCAAGGGTGCTTCAGTGGTCGGCGTTTTCTGGGGCGAGTTCACCAAGCGCGAACCGGCTGCCAATGCGGCAGGTATGGCCGAGATGCTGGAATGGCTTGCACAAGGCAAGCTGCGTCCGCACATCTCGGGTACTTACCGCCTTGATCAGGTGGCGCAGGCACTCAACGACATGTCGGCGCGCAAGGTGACCGGCAAGATCCTGATCGTGCCCTGATGTGCTGTGAGCCTGCCCGGCTCACAGTACATCTTCAAGTGATTCGATGCCGCGCTCGCGCATGGCGGCGCGCATCTTTGCCAGCGCGCTGGCCTCAAGCTGACTGGCGCGCTGCGTCGAGATGCTGAGCTCACGCGCGATTTCGACCAGTGTCAGGCCGCTGGACGCATCGTCGGTGCCAAGCCCGAAGCGTAACTGAAGGACGGTTTTTTCGTTGGGAGTCAGCATGTGGTTACCCATTTGAATTGAATGACAGAGCCCATGCGCGGGCGCTCGATTCACGCTTTTCATATGAGGATGCTTCATCGATGGCTCAAGGGGTGAGTCGATGAAACGCGAGGGAAAATCGGCAGTCGCGCTTGAAGGTCGGGTTTCAGCGCGTCTGAAAGCTGAGGTAACCTTGGTCCCCCAATCGACCGGCAGCCATCAGCCGACCAGGAGTTACCCCGATGAAAACACCATTTCGCAGCATGGCTGCGGCTTTATTGTTGCTGAGCCTGACTGCCGCGCCGGCGCTGGCTCAATCGAAGAAAGAGCTCGTCAACAGGATCGTTCTGTTGCAGCAGCCGGGCGTCGAAGCCATGGCGCGAGGCTTGGCCGAACAGCCCGCCGTCCAGCTGAGCATGCAGGCGAGACAGCTGATCCAGAATGTTCCTGCCGAAAAGCGCGATGCGGTCGTCAAGGCCATTGATACCGACCTCAAGAAGTATGTCGATGAGGCGGTGCCGCTGCTGCGGGATCGTGCGGTCAAGCTTGCGCCGTCAGTAATCGGTACGGAGCTTGAAACCAACTTCAATGAGGAGGAACTCAAGCAGCTGATCGCCTGGTTCGAGTC